>JBJERA010000071.1:0-11673 GCA_051882035.1 Hominimerdicola sp. | reverse complement strand
ATTTCTATTTTACCACAGTTTGCTGACTTTTTACAGACTTTTTTTCAAAGGGTCGCTTTTGTCATTCATACAGGAGTCTTAAACGAGCCAAGAGAGTCGCTTAGCAATCAATTCCTATACATTATCTGGCTTTTAGCATTTTGCAGCTAAATGTCTTTTTAAGCATACTTCTTTTTTCTGTGTCATTCAGAGCTTTGACGGGGATAGAACTTTAGTAGTGGGTTTTGCTCTTTACTAAATGATATATTGGAATTAACCTTTGACGAAGTTGCCGATTTATATAGTTAATTAATTCGGAATAATTATCATATATATCAATTGATTATTAACGACTTAAGGCAAAATATAAAATTGTTAAATGTTACAAAGTAAATTAATTATCTATACTTAGCTTGAGTATAACATTTTACATTTTAAAAATTTTAAGCATACACACAAATATACTTTGGCTAATTTGTCAATTCTAACGACTGATGGCTTTGATATATTTGTTATAAATATCAATTGAATTTTTTGACGATTTAAGGTAAAATATAAAAGTAATAAATATTTATTTGAATCTAAGTAGTGAAGTGCTTTGAATATTAATATTCAATTAATAATATCATGAGCGGGAAGAGACTGATCGAGCATATTTCTCAAAAACAGATAAAATATTATATCTGTTAAAGATTAAATCTGTGAGGTAAAGTATGAAAGTTATTGATTTCTTTAAGGCAACTGAAAAAAGAGATTTTATTGATTGCAGGCTCACAAGCTTTCGCGATATTCTTCGCTATTACGGTATGAAGATAGATTCTTATGATGTGTTTATTCTTGGGCGAGTTATGAGTACTTCCTGCTACAATTTCAAACTTAGCAAGATTCCATTTGATATGATTTTATTTTCAGGCACTACTTTCAAATTTGAAAATAATCTGTTCAATAATCTTGGTATCAGATATGAAAAAAAAATTTTTGACGATGATATTCGTAAGACAATAAGCGAACATATAGATAGCGAAATTCCCATTCTTTTTGAACTTGATATCAGGTATTTGAAAGATAAGGATTTTTGTAAGAAAAAACTTGATATTCACTGTGTTTCGGATTCGCTTATATGTGGATATGATTTTTCAAATGGCAAAGATGTGGTGTATATAAGCTTAAAGGATGAAAATAGCTCCGATTTGACTGAGGTTTCAGTTGAAACGCTTATAAAAGCTATTACAAGTCAAACATTCCCTGTTGAGTTAAAAAAAGCATATTATGAAATAGATACCACATCTATTGATACTGATATTTTTGATTCAAATAACGTATTCATAAAGGAACGTCTGTGGCAATTTGCAGACGCTATGCTTATGCCTGAAAAATATGTTCTTGATACAAATAATATAAACAAAATATTATATTCGGGCGATGGTGTAATAGAAACTGTTCGCAGGAACAATAAAGAAGTAGTGAATTATCTCACAAATAATCAAAATGGATGTGAAGTAAATAAGCGTCTTGCTGCAATGTATTTCATGGCGCTCAGGGATATGCTTACTCCGGGAAGTGATTATTGTTACAGGCTTGAATTTTCTGAAGTGGTTCGGAAGTTTAGTGATAAACTTGACTTGGTTGAATTGGCAGATGAATCTGATAGATTTGGAAAACTTTCAAAAATGTGGCGTAATCTGACACGAACCCTTTATCAATGTTCCAAAATAGAGAGCGAAGATGATATATGTAGTTTTGCGAATAAGGTTGACAAGCAGCTACTTGATATAAACGAGTTTGAGCGTAATGAATTTCTGGAAATAAAGACTATTATTGAGAATCATAAATGCTGAAAAGGAGAACAAAAATGGAAAATTTCGTATTTAAAGAAAGTGATCTAACGATTATGTATGATATAAAAAGCGGTCTTTTTTTAGATATCAGTAAGGCAAAAGAAGCAGATTATGATAACCTTTACCGTAGTGTATTTAGCGATTTGCCTGAGAAAAAAGATTGTTTTCCTTGCGAGGGAACAAGACTTGGAAGAGTAAGCTTTGTTACAACACAGGGTTGCAATCTTAAATGTAAGTACTGTTTCGCCGAAGCTGGAACTTATAATTCTGCTAAACAAGTGGTAATGTCCGCTGACATGATGAAAGAATCATTCAGATATCTGTGTGAAAAGTACACTGATGGCATTAATCTCGTTCACTTTTTTGGTGGAGAACCGATGATAGGTTATGACAGCATCAGGGAATTTGTGATTTGGTGTAGTGGATTTTGTGAAAAGAATGATTTAGTTCCGCCTAAATATTCAATCGTGACCAACGGAACAATAATGGATGATTCTGTTTTTGAGTTTCTCGATGAATACGGTGTGAATATGGTCGTGAGCATTGACGGAACAAAAGAACTCAATGATTATGCAAGAGTTTCAGATTCGATAAAGAGTGTTTATGACAGAATTATATATAATTTCAAAGATATTTCCTCTGAACGTAACTTTAAGATTGGCTGTGAATTGACGATCAATAAGATACATATTTTGAAATATAGAGAGGGCATAGTTAAGGAATGGCTCGATGATGTGAGAAGAATCGGATTTAATTATGTGACGATCGGTGTTGCAGAAACTGATAATCCTGAGTGCAAAATAACTCTTGATGATAAGGATACGCTCCAGTCAATTGAAAGAGAGGTTATTGATTACTTTTTCAAAAGATATATTGAAGAAGATGACTTTATCTCAGTTGAGATAATGAGTCTTTTAAGACAGATGGCTAAGAAAACAAAGTCCCTCAGCTGCGGTGCGGGATATAATTCGATTACCGTTATGCCTACGGGAGAGATACTGCCATGCTATCAGTTCTATCATGACGATAAATTTCTTATGGGACGTATTACAGAAACTGATGAGTTTAGATTTGAAAAGGTAAGGGAACAGTTTAAAATGAATTTTGCCGATGATTCTGAGGAATGCAGAGAATGCTGGATGAAGAATCAGTGTACAATTCATTGCAAAGGATTCAGCTATAACAGCAGCGGAAGTTTGAGCCATGTTGCGTACGTAAGATGTTGGCTGTTGGAAGCTGCTATGAAGCGGCTTATGTATAATATTGCTAAGCTTAAAAAGGATGAGGATGAGTATAAAAAATTTATAGGTAATTTATACCACCTCAACAGCGTTTATGCATATAATAAAAGAATGGTGTGAGGTATATTGGGAACTGATAATGTTTTATTGAACGAATCTCAGGCTGAGATTTTGAGCAGACCTGAGAGTGTTACCGACATTTCAAAATGGTTTTTATGGAAAAAGCATAACGTTAATTTCTACAGTATCGGAAGCAAAGATGTAGATAAGTACCTCACTGCTACAGAGGATGATACAGAAATTATCATGTATGCTATTGGCTTGATGGACGGTACCAGAACGCAAGAAGAGATCGGACAGATGATATATAATAAATTCGGCAAGCATCTTGATGTTGAGCTTCTTGTTAAAAAAATGAAAACGACCGGTTTGCTTGAAGGCGACCATAAAGATACCAGTGAGTTGGGAATGTTTTCAAAAAAGATTATCAGTTATAAATTCAGTGTATTTAGCAGCTTGAAAAAGAAAATAATAAGCTATGCTTATTCTATTTGGCTTATTATATCGTTTCTAGCTGTAGTTTCAGCTTTGCTGACGATCATCTTTAATTTCGATGAATGCAAATCTTTTTTTAATGCTAGTTTCACATATAAGGATTCCTATTTTCTCGGAGCAGTGCTTACAACTATTGCGAGCATTATCAATATCATGCTCCACGAGGTTTCACATATGGCTGCATCCGTAAAATGCGGGCTTCAACCATCTGAATTCAATATGAACCTATATGGCGGATTTAAGCTTATATGGATGGTCAAAATTAAGGGGATGTACACCGTACCGAGAAAACACCGTATTATGGTAATGAGTGCCGGTATTTTGACAAATATCGTGATAATTTCAATTGTTATTACAGTATGCGTGCTATTCAACGTTAATTTTGTTGCAGCTGAATTGATGAGCAAGATTATGATTAACAACATTTTTATGCTGTATTCATGCAGTATGCCGTTCAATATTTCAGACGGATACTTTATTTTCTCTCAGTTGTCAAAATATCCAAATATGCGAACTAAAATGTTTAGACTGATGGGCGGTAAGAAAAAGGATTTGAATATATGGGTACTGCTTTACTCTTTGATTTCGATCGGTATGATCGTTTATGGTTTTGTATTATCCGGAAAATGGGGCGTTAACATTTCCATCGAATTTTATGATAAGGTTATTTCTTCAACAAACATGGCATGGCTTGCATTTACAGCTGCGGCTATTCCAGTACTTTTTGTTGCATGGCTTAATTTTGTCTTTGTAACCAAGCTTATTAAGCTGATAAAAGCTAATATGACAGCAGGATAAAAATTCTATTTCAAAACATATTATCTCTTTTCACGCAGTGGACATGTCTGTTGCATAGGCTGCGGAAAATTATTGCATTTATTGTCATGCTCAACAAATGCTGAGTATCCGCAGTTACTCTGATAAAGAATCTTGGAGTTTGACTAACAAGACAGGTAGTTCGTACTGCATCGAAACCGGAAATGGTTTAAATACAGTGAAAAACGCAATTTAATGGGTAGTGTGTTAGGGGGATATATAATTTCAAAATACGGATATTTATGTTTTTTATAAAGTTTTGACAATATGGGAAGGAGGAAAAATAATGGAATTCAACAAGAACGATGTCATTTCTCTCAACGAGATGGAAGAACTCGAAGATATGGTTTGCCTTGGTGATGGCGGTACAGTTTCATGTTGCAACGGCGGCGATGGTAACTCTTCTGCAAGCGTATCAGCAAAGGTTAAGTAATTAAGCGTTTTGAGCACTTGGTTTATTACTTAATGAAAAAATAATCGTAGCTCAATTTTTGTACTTGAATCTTATATATATATTTATACTATGTAAGATATAGTACATATCAAAACAAAAAACTATAATTTTTATTGTCAAAACTTTATAAAGAACATAGATAATCCGTATACGGAAAAAAGTTTATTATCAGATATTAAGATGGTGATTTCATTTGAAAATGAAAAAAAATATATGTTATTTTCAGGCTGCAGTGATAGTAGTTTGTATAATTATCGTATCACTAATTACAGGTAATGTTTTCTTCAAAAGCTCAGATACGAAGATAAATGGTATTGCTGTTAATGAGTATTCATCATTTGATGAAAACCGTGCTTATGATATGATAGAGCAAATAGCATCTGATTTTCAATGTAGGATATTTGGCAGCGATGAGGTGGGCCTGTTAAAGGATCATATAAAAGACTCTTTTTTGCAATACGGTTTGGAATGTGAAACACAAGATTTTACTTCATGGCGTCCTGACAAGAAAAAGTTTTATCTGAAATTTGATATTGTTGATAATGACGTTGGCTTATTCAGGGATTCTTTCGGTGATATTATTGAAAGAGTTGATGGTACAAACGTGATCGGTATTTCAAAAGGAAAAACTGACCGAGCTGTACTCATAGGCGCACATATGGATATTTCTACTGGCATAGAGGGAGCAGAGGATAACGCATCGGGCGTCGGAACTATGATGGAGATTGCCCGAGAAGTTTCGCAGACAGAACATTATTTTACGTACTATTTTGTAGCATTTGACGGCGAAGAGGCACAGGAAAAGGGTTCTGATTATTTTGTAAAGAACTTCAGGAATATCAAAGACATCGACTTTGCTATTATTCTTGATCAAGTCGGATACAGTAAAGCTGATACACTTACAACTTATGGTACATACGGCGGATTTGAAGAGACTCCGCTTTATACTATTCTTCTCGCGGAAGCCTGTCTCAATAAAAGCTGCGGCAAGGAGATATTTTTTTCAAACTCCTGTAGATCAAGCTTTTTATCGCACGTTGTGAGCAAGGCTTTCGGCAGTGCTAACACTGATTGCAATCCGTTTTATTCCGTGGGGATTCCTGCAATAGGACTGATGGCCATTGACTCGGAAACTGGCAAGGGCCCGATCGTTCATACCACCAATGATAATATGGATGTAATAAGCAGGGATACTTTAAAGATGTCAGGAAATACAGTAATGTCCATGATAACATCTATCGAAAATGATCGTTCAATAGTTGAAAAGCTGAACGATCACAGCGATTATGTTCTCAACAGAAATACATTTCTTGATAGCAAAAATATTATGATATTTAAAGTTACTGTATTGATTGTTTCGATTGTTTTAGCTGTGCTGACCTTAATTCAGACTGCTGAAAGGTTTAAGTTTATACATCTTGCAAAGTATGTTGGTGGAGTATCTATAGCTATAGTTGGAGCTTGTTTTGCTGTATTTATTTTAAAGACTGAATTAGCATCAAACTTTATCAACCTGCCTGTATTCTGGCTGTTGTTAATGATTGGTGTCTTTATTGCTTTAATCATAACAGTTGTGAATCGTTTATTGTTAAGAGAAGATGGTGTATCGTTTGAGGTCAGCTGCTATAATAAACTTCTTCTCATACTTCTAATGGGCGTTTATTATTTAAGTGGTTTATTTGAGTATGGCCTTCTTGTATTTTCTGTTTTAATGATATCGGTCGTTGTTAACGAGTGTTGTTACAGGATTAAGGCTGTTAAATATGTGCTGCTTCCTCTTACAATTTTATTTATGCTTGTGCTGGGAGCGGCTTCGTTCAACGTATTTATCAGGGGCGCAGATACAAATAGGTTTATGATTCTGCATATTCTGAATGTCATTAATGTCATTATGATAATAAATACTTTTTTAAACTTCAACAGAACTCAGGATATTAACGCTAATCAGAATCGGGAAATTAATTAAAGGAGTCTCAATTAAACATGGATGATCTGGTTCTTAAGTTTTTAAAAGCAAATAAGAAGATTAATATACTTCAGGCGGCGATAATTTTGCTTGCAGTTAGTCTGAGTATATCAATTCTTATTTTAAATAATACAGTTTCAAATAGAATTACAGATTTGTTTGGAACAATATCAAAAGGATGCGCAGTTACCGTTGAAAAAAGTGATGGCTTTGAATCTGATTTTGTTGAAGAAGTACGTTCTATAGAAGGTGTATCAGCTGTATATCCCTCGTTATCATATAGTGCAAATGCCGAGATCAAAAACGGAATAAGAAATTTCAAAATGGCCGGTGTTTACGCGGATGAACTTGAAAACGGAGTTATTCGTATTATTGAAGGAAGTACGATATCTGATGTGATGCATGATGTTTTGATAAGCCAGAAGGTAGCGTCCAAGGAAAATTTATCTGTTGGAGATAAATTTGATGTTGTTTTCAATAACGAAACATACAATATGAAGATTGCTGGCATATATCAGAAGGATATGTTTCAGATGCAAGCGTATTATGAAGCATACGTCGATATTAGAATACTTCAGCAAAGCGGCGTGATTGATAAAGAAATCAATAAGCTGAATATATCACTCAATGATACGGAATATATCGAAGTTCAGAAGATAATCGATTATCTTTATGAAAAGGATAATACTCTTGAATTTGGTTCTGTTTATGCACAAAAAGCAGCGGCTGAAAGAGACTATAACTCATTTTCAATGCTTTTATGGGCGATTTTTTCTATCCTGGCAATGATAATCATTTATCTTGTGTATAACTTTACTATCATAAAAACTAACAGCAACATGACGAGTATTACTGCGATGCGAATGATTGGAGCACGTAATAAATTTGTAGAGTCTGTTATCATAAAAGAGAATATGATTGTTGGCTTGATAAGCAGTGTTATCGGAGCAATCTTTGCCTTGCCGGTGACGTTTCTTTTCATTTGGGTATATTCCAACGGCGATATGTACGATATGATGCCATATTTTGAATATAACCTTCTCTTTATCCCTGTTGGACTTATAGTTGGTCTTGTTGTACCATATATTTCAACTTTTGTATGTATGAGAAAGCTTTATAACTATTCACTTATAAATGCACTCAGAAATTCCGATTCTTACAATAAGAAAGAAGAAAATCTGAAACGATCTGTCATATCGTTTGTATTTGGTTTAGTTATAATGGCGTTTGATATATTTATCTCACGTAAGTTTGTTTATGTTGAAAGCGAAGTTACTATTTACGCATTGATGGTCATATCAGGTTTGATATTGGTAGTTTCTATTTTCCTGATAACACCGCTAATCAAGAGTTTGTTGTGCACTCTGCTTTTAAAGCTTATGAAGGATTCAAAGGGTTCGTCATTCTTTATGGCGCTCAAATATACCAAAGAGGACAGCAATAATGCTTCTAAGATTGTCTCATTCTTTACCATAAGTGTGATGATTGCTTCTGCACTTATGGGTATGTTTTCGAGTACGGAAAAATCCCTTGACAACTATACTTCAGCAGCGTATAACCATGATTATTTTATTACATTTGATGAACCAACATATGAAAACTGCGAGGAAATCAGCAGAAAGATCGTTGACATAAATGCAGCAAGCAGCGCTTCATGGACAGCGGTATATAACTACTCTTATTCGGAAAAGACAACGAGAGTTTTTGGAGTTGACCTGAATGATTATGATAATTATTCTAAGGTAAAAATTAATTCGGATAAGGAAATACAGTTCCGAGATCTTGAAAAAGATGAATGTGTGGTAAGTCGTCAGTTGCTTATTGAAAATGGTATAGGTTTGAATGACTCCATTGAAGTAATTGCTGATGATAAAACTTTGAAGCTTAAAATTGTCGGATTTATTGACAGCTTCGTCAATGATGGTAGACTCATAATTGCGGACAGAAATGAACTCCTTAGTCTTGTAGGTGACGATTTCTCAGTAATAATGCTTGTAAACATGGCAAATGGAATTTCGAATGAAGAATTTGAGACAAAAATAAAGGAAAATATCACATACGCCAATGTTGAGTTCACTTGGGTACCAGCATTTAAACAGAACTGGGTCGATGGTATATTCAACGGAACAGAGATATTTTATTTTCTTTTCTTTGTAATAACACTGTTCGTAATATTTGCTGTAATTAGTAACTATATTGCTTCTATCAGAAACAGGAAAAGGGATATTTCTGTAATTTTTGCACTTGGAGCAAATAACAAGGTTATACGTAGTGGATTTATTGCTGAGATTTTTATCATAATGTTGTTGTCAATAATTACCGGATTTCTTGGGGCGATTTGTATGTTACAAATTTTCGTAAACAGCTTTTCTGCCATCTTTAATACGGATCTCAAAATGTTTTTCCCTTTTAGCGTAGCCTTCGGAGTATTCATTCTCCTTGCATTTATATTTATATTGGTTGATGTTATTGTTATCAGAAATGTTATGAAATCTGATAAGGGCAGGTATCTGAAGGAAAGAGTATTCTAATCGGATATTAAGAATACAAAAAAGGAGGCAGGGATGATAACCCTGATAGAATTATGAGTTTACTTGAGTTAAAAAATATTAATCTTACTTACGGAATAGATGTAAAAAGTCAGATACTTTCAAATGTTGATCTTAGTATTGAAGCTGGAGAATTTATTTCAATTATGGGACCCTCGGGTTCAGGAAAGAGTACTCTGCTGTATGTTATGAGTGGACTGGAAAAACCCGATACAGGCAGCGTTATGATTGACGGAAAAGATATATCAAAACTTGATGATAATACAATGGCTGATTTCAGACTTGAAAACCTCGGTTTCATATATCAGTTTTTCAATCTAGTTCCTGTACTCAATGTGGAGGAGAATATAATCCTTCCTTTGAAGATTGCGAAGAAGAATATTGCAGATTACAAAAGTAAAATTGATGAGATTATCAGCGATATTGGATTAAACGATAAAAGATATCATAAAATATCTCAGCTTTCAGGCGGTCAGCAGCAGAGAGTTGCCATTGCCAGAGCTCTTATCAATGATCCAAAGATTATATATGCAGATGAACCGACTGGAAGTCTTGATGAGAAGAATGCATTAGAAATTATGGAATTGCTAAAAAAGTTAAGCATTAAAAATGAAACAACAATTATTATGGTTACTCACAATGCCGATATGTGCAGGTATTCTACACGCATAGTAAACATCAAAGACGGTAGAATAAAATGATATGGCAACACCACACTGTTTTTATAATCAGTAAAGAATAGTTTATGTACACTATTGCGGATTAGCTTAATATCGCAAAAATTAATCATATACAAATAGAAAGAGTGTTATTCTCCAAAAATGAGATCAACACTCTTTTATATTTTAAGTAAGATTTAGTCAATTTTATACATTAATTTGTAATTATGGTTATCCCTTTATTGAGGTGTGATAGAATGTATGATTATTGACATTAATCATATTAAATACACTAATGACTGAAGGAGATGTTGGTATGTATAAAATTGAAAATGTTCAAAAAGAGCTTTGTGAGTACCTTACTAGCATGATGCCAGTTGATTGGAATAGAATTTGCTTCTACTCAAAATGCACGATAGGAAGTCGCTCTATCTGGAACTCATTGATCGAGGAGAAGACAGGAAAAATCTGTACCCAGGAATCATTTTGGAGAAGGTATGATTCCTATCCATATGCCAGAGCGAAAGCCGGTATCATGCTTAATGAACTTACTCGTAATCTTTATAATGCTTACCTTGAAAAGTTCGGTGAGGATAAGATCTTGTGTACTTACTATTTGACCATTGAAAGCGACTACACATTTCACGTTCATTTAAGCTACGAAATGCCTGACGGTGATATCGTGGAACAGCATGATGCTGTTTTTGAAAAGTTTTTCAATACTAAATATGAGTATCTTGAGGGCAAATATCCATATTGATACAGCATGAGTATCTGGTATTAAAGATTAACTTTGAATATGAATATGCTTAGGGAGTCGCATTATCTCTCTGAGCATATTCGAAAATAGCAGGAGAACTTAATGAATAATAACTACAAAAATCAATTCGTCAACATAAAACAGCAGAAACTCACTAAAGAGCGGACGACGTTCAGTAATTGTCGTTCAGATATGTCAGATGTAAGCTTTGAAATTGGCAAGAGCAGTTATACTGCGAAGCTTTTCGGCTTTATCGTGTTATTTGCCGTTTTCTTTGGAGTACGAATAATTGCAAGGCGTTATGTCGGAAATCCGAATATGACATTCTCGGTCGGAGACACTATATTCTGGTGCTGCATAGGACTGATCGCCGTACTCGTCATTATAACGTCCATCCATGAGAAAAACAAGCCCACTATATCAGTTTTGGGTAAAACCCTGTTTTATAACGGAACCTGTTGGAAAAGCGATGAGATTTCATGTGTCAGGTGTACGAAGTGGTTTGAGCGGGTCGAGGTTTACTCAAATGGTAAGAAAGTATTGGCTTTTCCATGGGGATTGGATAATTCCGAGCTGTTTATTCCTTGGGTCAACAAATGCGGAATAACATTTGAAGATCATCGTATGAAGGCTTTGATGTAAGCTAAAGCCTAATGACACACTCACTTTCCGTTCCGCTGAGGTGCAAATTAGCATTAAGGCGTACGTCACAATAACAGCATAATCTATATTTTTGAAATCAAAGGCTAGATGAGAGAAACCGAGTTTTTGGGGCTAGAATAGTTTTGAACCTTCGGACCTTATTTGGACTTTATCTCCGCAAAAAGACGGCATCACCAAATAATTTGTGTAAAAG
>JBJERA010000070.1:0-11747 GCA_051882035.1 Hominimerdicola sp. | reverse complement strand
ATTAGATAGTTTAACACATTAAACAGTCTTTGTCAACCTATTAAACTTTCTTTTTTAAAATCAAATGTAAAAATAGTATTAAAACAGCGACATCTGATTCGACTTAGGCATATCACCGAAAGCTCCGTTCTTTTCAAGAGTTTCAATAACCGACTTTGAAACTCCGCTTTGCTGTTGAAATTCCTCGATTGAAATAAAATCACCGTTCTGTGCCTTTTCATAAATGCTCATAGCGGCATTTTCTCCAACGCCTGAAATCGAACAGAATGGCAGACGGATTTTTCCGTCCTCAATCTGATAAATAAAAGCATGAGATTTCTTAATATCAACCGGCAGAAACTCATATCCCCTGCAAAACATTTCGTTTACAAGCTGTAAAATTTCAAGCACACCGCTGTCTTTGCCGGTAAGCTGGTCTTTCGGCTTATTTTTGATTTCTTCAATCTTACTGCGAACAATATATTTACCCTTCATGCTGATTTCTGCATCAAAATCCTCGCCCTTAACAGTAAAGAAAGTTGCATAAAATGCCAGCGGGTGATAAATCTTGAACCAACAAAGTCTGATTGCCGCCGTAACGTAAGCCGCCGCATGAGCTTTCGGGAACATATACTTGATTTTCAGACAGCTGTCAATGTACCATTCAGGAACGTCATGGTCACGCATTGTCTGTTTCATTTCCTCAGTCAGCAGTTTCGGAGCTTTACCCTTACGGGTAATTTCCATGATTTTAAATGACAGCTTAGGTTCAACTCCATGATAAATCAGATAAGTCATAATACTGTCACGAGTTCCGATAACATTGGAAATATCGCAGGTTCCGTTTGCAATAAGGTCTTGTGCGTTGCCAAGCCAAACGTCCGTACCGTGAGAAAGTCCCGAAATCTGCAAAAGGTCTGAGAAATTCTTCGGCTGTGAATCCAACAGCATCTGTCTTACAAAAGGGGTACCCATTTCAGGAATACCAAGGGTTCCCGTCTGACACATTATATCGTCCTCCGTAACGCCCAAAGCCTCAGGAGAAGTAAACAGCGAATACACCTTAGGGTCTGACATGGGGCAATCCAGAATATTAAGTCCCGTAAACATTTCAAGATACTTATACATTGTTGGATTATCGTGACCAAGCTCATCAAGTTTCAGAATAGTATCATGCAGCGAATGGAAGTCGAAGTGAGTCGTTACCATGTCCGAATCCACCTTTTCAGCAGGGTGCTGAACAGGAGTAAAGTCATAAACGTCATAATCGCTAGGAATAACAACCATTCCGCCCGGGTGCTGAGAAGTAGTTCTCTTTATACCGCAGCAGCCTAGTTTCAGCCTTTCAACCTCAGCCTTGTGAACGGTTCTTCCTCTTTCGTCAAGGTATTTCATAACGTATCCGTAAGCAGTTTTATCCTGAACCATACCGATTGTACCAGCCTTGAACACATGGTCCTCACCGAAAAGAAATTCAGTATATTTATGTGCCTTAGCCTGATAATCTCCCGAAAAGTTCAGGTCTATATCAGGCGCTTTGTCACCGTCAAATCCAAGAAACGTTTCAAATGGAATATCGTGTCCGTCACGATGCATATCCGCTCCGCACTTGGGGCAATTCTTAGGCGGCAGGTCAAATCCCGAACCAATGGAACCGTCTGTAATGAACTCACTGTAATGACATTCCTTGCATACATAATGAGGCATCAGCGGATTAACCTCCGAAATACCCGACATTGACGCAACGAAAGACGAACCTACCGAACCACGGGAACCTACCTGATAGCCATTTTCATTTGAGTTTGCAACAAGCTTTTGTGAAATCATGTAAAGCACAGCAAATCCATGCTTGATAATAGAATCAAGCTCTCTTTTCAGACGGTCGTAAACAATTTTCGGAATATGTCCCTCGAAATATTTTGAAACGTCAACGTCCTCTCCCTCAGGCACTTCAATGGTATCAGGGTCGCAGTCACCGTAAATTGAACAAGCCTTTCGCCAACAGATAATCTGCAATTCATATACCGCACCCTCAATAAACGGAGTATATGTGCCGTTTGGAAAAGCTTTCAAATCTGGGTCAATCATATCCGCAATCTTATTTGTATTCTCTACAACAACCTCCATTGCCTTTTCTTCGCCAAGATATGCAAAATCTTTCAGCATTTCATTGGTAGTTTTAAGATACAGCGGAGGCTGATTATCGCAGTCCTTGTACTTAACCGACTGAATAATTGCTCTGAACTGGCTGTCGCTTTTGTCAAGAAAATGAACGTCGCCCGTTGCACATACAGGGATTCCTAGCTCCTCCCCAAGCTTTACAACAGTTCTGTCATATTCTTCAAGCTGAGTATGTGAAGTAACACTTCCGTTTCTCAGCATAAATTCATTATTTCCGATAGGCTGAATTTCAAGATAATCATAAAAGCTTGCAATCTGCTTTAACTCATTCCATGATTTTCCGCCTGTAATGGCTCTGAAAAGTTCTCCCGCCTCGCAGGCGCTTCCGATAATCAAGCCCTCTCTGTATTTCACAAGTTCCGACTTTGGAATACGAGGTCTTTTCTTATAAAATTTCAGATTAGAGTCAGAAATAAGTCTGTAAAGATTTTTTAGTCCCGTATTATTCCTTACAAGAATAATCTGATGGAACGCCTGACTGCTTGCCTTGGCACTTTCCTCATTTGCAAGCAGACTGTTAATCATATCAACAGTAATAAGCAACAATGGATTTTGCTCCATAAGCATTTTTGCAAGACGAATGAAAATTTCGCCCAACACCTCAGCGTCGTCACAGCCACGATGATGATTAAAATCCCCCAGTCCGAAATGCTCAGCCACGAAATTAAGCTTATGCTTAGGCAATTCAGGCAGCATAATCTGCGACATCGGAACAGTGTCAATAGATGAATATTCAAAATTAACCCCATGCCTTTGGGCGCAAGCCGAAATAAATCCCGTATCAAATTTAGCGTTATGAGCCACAAGCACAGGTTTTTCTCCGCAGAATTTCATAAATTCACCAAGAGCCGTCTTATCGTCAGCAGCGTCCTTGACCATATCGTTTGTAATTCCCGTCAGACCCGTAATAAATTCAGAAATCTCGCATTCAGGGTTGACAAACATATCAAATTTATCAACAATTTCAAGATTTCTAAGCTTTACCGCACCGATTTCAATAATTCTGTCATTATGAGGATTTGTTCCAGTAGTTTCAAGGTCGAAAACAATAATATCGTCCGTCAGCTCCCGCTTATCATATCCTACATAAATCTTTTCGTCATTGTTAATCTCATAAGCCTCAACGCCGTAGAGAATTTTGAAGTTTCCTCCGCCTTTTCTTATTCCTGCACACGCTCCGCCTGCGTCAGGATACCCCTGAACAACTCCATGGTCGGTAATCGCAATAGCTTGATGTCCCCAGGAAAACGCTCTTTCAACCAGCTTGTCCGCAGGAGTAAGAGCGTCCATCATTGACATATTTGTATGGCAATGAAGTTCAACTCTTTTCTTTTCGCAGGTATCCTGCTCATGCTCTCTTTTTACGAGCATAATACTTTCAGGATTGATATTTACCGAGTGGTCGAAATCGTCCTCTTCAATCTCTCCCGTCAGAAGAATAGTCTTGCCCTTTTTAAGAAGTTCCAGCATAGCTTCAAGGTTAGCCCTTGTCAGCTTAACAAACTTTCCGCTCTTGTTAGAACCAATAAGTTTGATAGAAAATGACGAAGTATAATCCGTAAAGAAAATATGTGCAATAAGCATACCGCTTTTGGTTTCTTTGGTTTCTATGCTGAAAATATCTCCCCACACGCACACTCTGCCCTGAAAATCAAGAGGAATATCTTTCAAGCTTGTGACCTTTTCGCTTTCGCTAATCGGCCCGCCCTTAATTACAACAGCATTGTCGCAAAGCAGAGAAATCCTTGTAAAGTCAACTGAACAGGTTCTGAATTCCGCAGTAACAGGCTGTCCTCCTGAATTTTCCGAAGAAACTGAAACCGTATTTTTCGCAGGAACAGTCGGGTCAATGTTAGCCTCAGGAAGATTTTTAAAGAACTCCTCCTGCTGTCGCTGATGCTCCTCCAAATCCGTTTCAAGAACTCCCTTAAATTCAATTTTTGCTCCCACAGAAAACAAATCGAAAACTAAATTAGAAAAAATCGACTCAATATTCGCCTTTTTCAACAACTCGTAACCGCCGTGCTTCAAAGAAACCGTAAAAACACCGTCCCTGAACTCTGCATCAGCATTGTCAAGAAATCCGTTTACAAGAGGAAATCTGCTTTTCAGATGCTTGCATAAATCGGGAAAATATTCTCCGCAAAGCATATCGGGAGTATATTTGCACTGCAACGCAAAAGCGCTTGCTTTAAGCTGTTCACGCATTTTGATTTCAAATTCCAGCGCTGAATCATAAGGCACAAGCTTTTCAAATGACGCAACACAAGTAAGCGAGCCATGATTTTCGTCGCACAAAAGCTTTAAAATTCTGCCCTCTGAAACGATCTGAGGAATATATTGATTATATTGTTCAAAAAAACTACCGATAGTATATGTATTCATATCTTTTCACGCCTTAATAAAAAATGAAAACAAAGGGCGAAATGCCCTTTATTTCTGAGATAAGGCAATCACATTGCCTCAAAGTTTTTCGATTTCGTCAAGCAAAGCCTGCAAAGCGTTTTCTTCCGAAACCTTGCATAGCTTTTCGCCCATTCTGAAAAGCACCGCACAACCGTCACCGCCTGCAATTCCAATGTCAGCCTCGCCTGCCTCTCCGATACCGTTCACCACACAGCCCATAACCGCAACAGTAATGTCTTTGTCAATATCCCTGCAAGCGTCCTCAACCTTTTTTGCAAGCCCAATCAAGTCAATTTTCGTTCTTCCGCAGGTAGGGCATGAAACAATTTTCACACCGCTGCCCTTGTCAAGAGCTTTTAGAATATCCTTTGCCGCATAAATTTCCTTAACGGGATCGTCAGTAAGAGAAACTCTGATTGTTTCGCCAATTCCGTCTGCAAGCAAAGAGCCTATTCCGATTGATGACTTTATAAGTCCCATTCGCTCAGTTCCCGCCTCAGTTACACCTAAATGCAAAGGATAATTGCAGCGCTCAGCCATAAGCCTGTAAGCGTTTATCATTGTATTAACGTTTGAAGATTTAATGGAAATAACAATATCGTTAAAATCGCATTTTTCAAGAATTTCAACGTGTTTCATTGCACTTTCAACCAAAGCCTCAGGAGTCGGAGAACCATATTTCGCAAGCAAATCCTTTTCCAGCGAACCGCCGTTCACACCGATTCTTATAGGAATATTCCTCTGCCTGCAAGCTGAAACAACCGCTTTTACCCTGTCCATATCCCCGATATTTCCCGGATTGATTCTGATTTTGTCAATTCCTGCCTCAGCCGCCGCAACAGCAAGTCTGTAATCAAAATGAATATCTGCAACCAACGGAATAGAAATCTTTTCCTTAATTGCAGGAATAAGCTTTATAGCCTCTTTATCAGGAATAGCTGCTCTTACAATTTCACAGCCTGCCATTTCAAGCTCTTTTGCCTGCTTTACCGAGCCTTCAACATCTGACGCAGGAACATTAAGCATTGACTGAATATATATTTTTTCTCCGTCAAGAGTAAGATTTCCTACTTTAACAGGTTTGCATTTTCTCATAATAAATCATATCCTTTGAATTAAAAAAGTTTTATAACATCGCTTACCGTAACAACAATCATGAATAAAATCAGCACAGCAAAACCAATCGTATGCACAAGCCCCTCATGCTCAGGATTAACAGGTTTTCTTCTGATTCCCTCGATAATGAGGAAAATAAGACGTCCGCCGTCAAGCGCAGGCAATGGAAGAAGATTGAAAACTCCTACATTTATTGTAATAAACGCTCCAAGAGTCATCAATGTCTGAGAAAGACTTGACCAGTCGATTTTTCCAGTTTCCTCATCAGTTTCGCTGTCAATAACCGTATCAATAGAGTCAACAATTCCCACAGGACCGCTCAAATCGCTGACGGAATATTTACCTTTAACTATATCAATAAGTGAAATATAAATCAGCCTTGCGTCAGTAATAAGCATTCTTCCCGATTCAGAAAGAACCGAACCAACTGTTCTTTTCTGCGGATAAACGAAAAAGTCAATGTGAGTGGTTCCATCACTTGCAGCAAATGAAACGTCATTCAATTCTACTTTTTCGCCGTTACGGACAACTGTCATATCAAAAACGCCGTCCTTATCATTCTGAAACTGATATGACATATCCATAGCTGTAAAAATATGCATACCATTTACTTCAATAATCTTGTCGCCAACTTGAAGTCCGGTTGACTGAGAAGATGCATTTTCCTCAAATTTTGAAACGGTGCGTGAGGTAATATCTCCTCCCGTAGCAGTGCTGACAATCAGAATAATAAATCCAAGTATCAGATTCATCACAACGCCTGCAACAACAATAATAACCCTTCGCCATACAGGCTTTTGGCAGAACGCTTTGTTGTCCTCACTGGATTGGTCCTCACCCTCCATAGAGCAATATCCTCCAATAGGAAAAAGTCTCCAAGCGTACAAAGTTTCGCCAACCTGCTTTTTTAAAATCGCAGGTCCCATTCCGATAGCAAATTCGTTGACCTTTACTCCGTTGGTTTTTGCCGCAATAAAATGTCCGAATTCGTGAATTATAATAATAAGCTCAAAAATTAAAAATGCAAATACAATACTCATTTTATCAGCCTTTCTTATTTAACAAAAATTTGTTCTCTCACATATTCTCTTGCCTTTTTGTCAGCTTCAAGAATATCCTCCACACAATTAATTTCTTTATTCTCTATATTTTCCAGAACCGATGAAACCAGTCTGCCTATGTCAAGAAATTTAATTTTCCCATTCAAAAATGCAGACACAGCCTCTTCGTTTGCTCCGTTTACAGCCGCAGGCATTATTCCTCCGATAGTTACCGCTTTGATACAAGCCGTAAGGCAATCGAAAGTTTCATAATCCGGCTTTGCAAAAGTAAGCTTGCCGTAATCAGTAAGCGACAAATGATTTGTCGGACACTCTGTTCTCTGAGGATACAGCAAAGCGTACTGAATAGGAATTTTCATATCAGGCACACCCATTTGCGCAATTACAGAATTATCCATATATTCAACAGCCGAATGAACCACGCTTTCTCTATGAACCACAACCTCGATTTGTTCAGGTTTAAGGTTGAAAAGCCACATTGCCTCAATAAATTCAAGTCCTTTATTCATAAGCGTAGCCGAGTCAATAGTAATTTTTCGCCCCATAGACCAGTTAGGATGACAAAGCGCCTGCTCCACTGTGACGTCTGCAAGGTCAGGCTTTGTTTTTCCGTAAAAAGGCCCTCCCGACGCAGTAAGTATAATACTTTTAATCTCATTCCCCTCGTTGCCCTGCAAAGCTTGAAAAATAGCCGAATGTTCGCTGTCAACAGGATAAATCTTCACGCCTTTTTCCTTTGCATTGCGAATAACAAGCTCACCGCCTGCAACCAAAGTTTCCTTATTGGCAAGTGCAATATCAGTTCCATGTTCAATAGCTGTCAGAGTAGGAATAAGCCCCACCATTCCCACAACGGAATTAAGCATAATATCAACACCGTCAAGAGATGCAATTTCCTTCAAGCCCTCCATCCCCGACAAAATTTTCACATTTTTTCCGTCCAGAAGTTCTTCCAGCCTGCAAACCTTATCCTCACAGTATATGCAGGCATATTCGGCGTTATACTCGCACACTTGTTCAGCCAGCCTTTCTACGTTTGAGTGAGCCGCCAAAGCCTTAACTGTCATATTATGCTTTTTCACTACCTCCAAAGCCTGAGTGCCTATGGAGCCGGTAGAGCCTAAAATTGTAATTATTTTCATATAAAAATCCCTTTTTGTATAAAAGTCAAATAACGCTTAATAGGGGTAAGCCGAAAATCAGCCTGCCCCTATAAAATATGATTATTTAAAAATCAAACCCTGTGTATAAAGGTAATACATAAACGGTGCAACCAACAAAACACTGTCAAATCTATCCATTACTCCGCCATGTCCCGGCATAAGATTTCCATAATCTTTAATACCCGTCTGTCTTTTAATAATAGAAGCAGTCAAATCTCCAATCAGTCCGACAATAGCACAAGCCATTCCTGCCAGGAAAATCCACAGATAATTTATTGCCACGCCTTTGAGAACAACTCTGTAAACAAAGCTTATAATAAGTAAAAATACTCCGTTGCAAACAACTCCGCCCACAACTCCCTCCACAGTTTTCTTAGGGCTTATAGTAGGACAAAGAGGCGTTTTTCCAAGAAAAGTACCTGCAAAATAAGCTCCGCTGTCAGCAAGCCATGCTCCGCAAAGAGTAATAACAACCAAAAACAGTGAACCTTTCTCAACCGACTGAGCCATATTGATAAGAGTTCCAAAAGAATAAGTTATAAGAATTGTAACTCCTATCATAAAGAAAAATTCCATATAATTAAATTTTTCATGATTTTTCAGATAAAGCAGACACATTGCAATAATAAAAATTCCAAAATAAAACTTATAGCTGAAAAAATAAAAAGCCTTAAAATGATTGAAAAGGAAATAAGGTATCAAAGCGTCAAGCGCCGCAAAAATATAGCAAGCAATCGCCTGCTGTTTATGTTCAAGCATTTTGGTAGCCTTGAAAAGCTCGTAAATTGCAGTTGCGGAAAGAAATCCGATAGCAATATTAAAAACAATCGTGGAATGCAGCGCAAGCATTATTATTGCAATAACTATTGCAACCGCAGCCGATTTTATACGGGTAGACATTTACACTCCTCCGAATCTTCTGTTTCTATCACTGTAAGCCAGAATAGCGGTTTCAAAGTCCTTGCAGGAAAAATCAGGCCACAGAATATTTGTATAATAAAACTCGGCATAGGCCGCCTGCCATATCATAAAATTTGAAAGCCTCTGCTCTCCACTTGGACGAATAACCAAATCCACAGGCGGAATTTCCTCTGTATACAGATTTTTTTCAATCATATCAACAGTAATATCCTGCGGTTCAAGTTCGCCCGCCTTAACCTTTTCAGCAAGCTGTCTGACGCTGTGACAAATATCGTCACGTCCGCCGTAATTAATTGCCAGAATCAGCGTCATGGAATCAAAATCCTTTGAATCCTCCTCAACGCTCGCCATTTTTCTTTGTAAGGTTTCGGAAAGCATTGTTCTGTCACCTATAAAACGCACACGGATATTCTCCTCGATAAAATCTCTTACCTCGTCAAGATATTTCTCAAAAAGTTCCATAATTGCGTCAACTTCGTCCTTAGGACGTTTCCAGTTCTCGGTAGAAAATGCATAAAACGTGATATACTGTACGCCGACCGCCTTTGCATGACGTGTAATAGTACGGAAATTTTTTGCACCCTCACGGTGACCGAATTTTCTCGGCAGTGCACGTTTTTTCGCCCATCTGCCGTTTCCGTCCATAATAACGCCTACATGACAAGGAACATTCACATCTTCGCCAAGACTGCTTTTCTTAAAACCTGCCATAGCTAAACTCCAAATCAAATAATCTCAATATAAAAATCAAGGCGATACCGCACAAAAATTGTGCGGTAAGCCATTGTAACAAACTATAAATTAAATAGCAAGAACTTCCTTTTCCTTCTCAGCAACATGGCTGTCGACTTCCTTGCCAAACTTATCGGTAAGTTTCTGAATATCGTCCTCACAGGACTTCAAATCGTCCTCAGTGATTTCATTATTCTTCTTCATAGCCTTGAATTTTTCCATAGCGTCACGTCTGATTGAACGGATAGCAACCTTACAGTCCTCACCCATTTTTTTAACGTCCTTAACGATCTTCTTTCTGTCCTCCTCTGTAAGCTGAGGGAAAGTAAGTCTTAAAACAGTACCATCATTCTGAGGATTAATTCCAACATCAGAAGCCTGAATTGCCTTTTCGATAGCTGTAAGAGTTGTCTTATCCCATGGAGTAATAACCAAAACTCTTGCCTCAGCTACGGAAACGGCAGCCATTTGATTAATTGGTGTAGGAGAACCATAGTAATCTACTCTGATTTTATCAAGAACAGCAGGGTTAGCTCTACCCGCTCTGATTGACGCAAAATCAGAAAGCATTACATTTACAGACTTCTCCATTTTTGTTTTAGCATTATCTTTAATATTTTTCATAATTTAACTCCTTTATAATTTTTATTTTACAATAGTACCGATTTCAGCGCCCATGCAAGCGTCAAAAATATTATCAGGTCTTGCAAGGTCGAATACAAGAATAGGAATATTATTATCCTTGCACATAGCGGCCGCAGTTGAATCCATTACTGCCAGATTCTTAGAAAGAATATCAGTAAAAGTAAGAGTATCAAACTTAACAGCGTCATCAAACTTATGTGGATCTTTATCATAAACGCCGTCAACCATAGTAGCCTTAAAGAAAATATCAGCCTCAATTTCAGCAGCTCTGAGCGCAGCAGCCGTATCAGTTGAGAAGAACGGATTTCCCGTACCGCAGCCAAAAATAACTACTCTGCCCTTTTCAAAATGACGTACTGCCTTATTTCTGATATAAGGCTCAGCAACCTGAGGCATTGAAATAGCAGTCTGAACACGAACTTCCAGTCCGCAGTTTTCAAGTCCGTCAGCAACAGCCAGAGCATTCATTGCAGTAGCCAGCATACCGATATGGTCAGCTCTTGTTCTGTCCATAGCTCCGCTTGAACGACCTCTCCAAAAATTGCCTCCGCCTACGACAATACCAACCTCAACGCCGGCGTCAACACACTTTTTAATGCTCTTGCCGAAAGAAGTGATAACGTCATAATCGAGTCCCATTTTCTTATCGCCTGCGAGAGCCTCACCGCTTAATTTAAGCAAAATTCTTTTATATTTCGGTTCCATGTTAAAATACACTCCTTATAAAAAATACGCAAATACTCATAATAAAATTATACAATATTTTCAGCAAATTGTAAAGCGTTTTTTCAATTTTTTATATTTTCTTTTTGTCTTTGTAAAAAACTGCAAAATGTTATTATCAGGCAAATACCTTACCCTTTTTTTAATCTTTAACGAAATAAAGCTTTTTATTGCTAAAAAACGGGCGGTCAAAGACCGCCCCTACAAAAATATACTATTCCAAAACTCAATTAACTTTTAATTAATTTCACATAAAACGTTCTTTGTCTGGGAGCGTCAAATTCGGTAAAATAAATTCCCTGCCATGTTCCCAGCATGAGCCTGTTGTCCTCAATAATAACTGTTTCCGATGCTCCCACACAGCTAGCTTTCAGATGAGCATGGGAATTTCCTTCGCAATGCTTGAATTGCGGTCTGTCAGGAAAAGTTTTGTCAAAAGCATACATTAAATCAGTTGTAACGTCAGGGTCAGCGTTTTCATTAATAGTAATCGCCGCCGTAGTATGCGGACAGAACACTACCGCAATTCCGCTTTTTATCCCTGATTCTATAACAGACTGCCTTACATAACTGGTAATATTATAAAAACCGTTTTCAGGCGTATTCAAATGAAAGGTTTTCAGCATTTTGCTCACCTCGCCAGAAAGTCGTCTTCTGTTTCGTTAGTTGCAGGTCTGTTCATGAGATTTTTTATTGCATTTATTGCAGGCTCGCCCTCAAACAGAACCTTTGCAAGCTGTTCTGTAATAGGCATTTCAATTCCCATTTTTTTAGAAAGCTCCCAAGCATTTTTAGTGCAAACATATCCCTCAACAGTACC
>JBJERA010000069.1:0-11777 GCA_051882035.1 Hominimerdicola sp. | reverse complement strand
AGAATACAAAGTTATTATGTTCATACTTGGAAAAGCATGTCTTTAAATATGTCTGTATCAGGAAGTACCAATAGTGGCGTTTCATTATCCTTAACACCATCTCAAAAAAAATATTCATGGCAATTAAACAACTATGTAAATTTTGATTTTTAGGAGTTAAATATGACAAAGTCGAATAAAATATTAAATCGCATTTTGATTATTTTTATTTTTTCTATTCTAGGAGCATTATTAATTTATACGTTAATATTCTTTTTTACAACAGACGATATGAATACTGTTATTAAAGATTTAAATAGCAAAAGTTCTAATGATAATCCTAACTTTACTTGTCAAGAACAAGCAACTATTATTGCACCCAATGATGAAAGCAGTGAGTTTGACAATTATGTTTTCTTTGTACATGACAACGAAAAAGAAAAACAATATCAGGAAATTGGTATTTACAAAAAAGTATACTATCTTTTTTCAGATTATTATAGATTAGTTCCTGTTACAAATACTGCTGGGATTACAAAATCAGACCAATCTGTTGGTACTTTGGGAGTTTCATTAAAAAAAAATAATGGAAATGAAACAAAGACCCAAATATTTTATTCGGATAATAATCAAAACATTACAAAGGTTAAATATAGAATAACAAATAATGGAGAAATTTATTACGAAAATACTATTGAACTGGGAGGTTCCTTAATCATATTTATTGTTGATAATCTTGGTGAGCAAACAATAGGAGAATATTTAGTAGTAAGTGAAGCTAATTTTTATGATGAAGATTCTAATCTGATTTTTCAATATAAAGCATAACAAAAGCGACTGATGGAGTAATCTCATCAGTCGCTTTTTATATATAAACTTAATAACAATCCCAATTATATGCGGTTTTAGAAAAATCCTTATTTTTTAAATCATCGGACTTAATGAAGAAATTGCAAACTCCGCTGTCGCTCCACATAATTTCATTTTTATCCGTGCCGATACTGTCAATCTGTAATAGCAACCGGCTGTAACCTGCAAGATAATTATCGTCATTTCTGGGGTCACACTGAGTAAAAGCAGGATAACCGCCAATTTTATGTCCGAATCCCGATAAATCAGACAGCAAATCCTCATCATCGTCCTCAGGAAGTTCACTGAATGACTCAATTTTACAGTCGGGATACCTTTTATTCCACTTTTCAGAAAACAGTTTGTCAAATAAATATGAGTTTGAGCTTATACCCTCCTCAGCAAGTTCAAATGAAAGCCCCATTTCTCCTCTTATAGGGAAATAGCCCTCGTCCTCACAGTAAGGAGTATATTTAGCCTCAACCTGCTCCTTTGTAACCGTTTCATCAATATTATCCCAATATATAACACGACTGTTATCGTTTTCATTAAGCTTATTAAAGTTAGCGCCTGTCACATCATCATCGACAGCCCAAAACTGCAACATTCCCTGCTCAGGCATAAAATCATTTTTTGGAAGCTCTGAAAGATTAATCTGAGCTAAAAGCCTTAACTGTCTGCCCGAACTGTCTTTTGGAACGTCCTCGCTCTGAGGAATATAAGGCAATCCGCCGAATTTGCTTTCAAAAAGTCCCGTTTCACCGTCATGAACATCAATATAAATAACAGACCTTTTAGTTTCATTTTGAAGCTCTTCAAGAACCTCTTTTATCATTTGAGTAGTAATATCCTCCATAGTCAGAACAGTCTGCTCAAAATTCTCCTCATAGGAAGTTTCTTCCCTAATTAAATCTTCATTTTCAGTTTTCGATACTTCTTCAACAGCTTTATTTTTCTTTCTGAAAAAATCAAAAAAACCCATGTTCATGCCTCATTTCATATATTTATAAATTAAGTATACCATATAAAAAAGCCAAAGTAAATGAGAAATATCAACAATTATAAAATAAATTTTTTCGTCGCTTTAACAAAAAAGACAAAATCCCCACACTATAAGCCAGATGGTCATATAGAAGTATTACAAAGCCACTTTTGATATTTATGTCAAAAGTGGCTTTGCGTTGCTTTTGACGTTGACTTTTGGTGTCAGTGGTGTTATAATTAACTGACAGATAAATAAGAATTGGTCTAACAGATGAAAATTTGAATTTTCAATTACCTTAATTCATATGGAGAATGATATAAATGACGAAAAAGAAAAAGAGAATAATAATCATATCAATAATAATTACTTTAGTCATCTTAATTGTTGCTGTTTTGTATGTAAATCTCAAGGTATTTACGGTCAAAAAGGTTTTAATGGCAGAACAACAAGAAGTATACATTATGGGGACATTTCATACAGAACATTTTGAACGATATGCAAAT
This sequence comes from Hominimerdicola sp., assembly GCA_051882035.1. GTDB lineage: Bacteria > Bacillota > Clostridia > Oscillospirales > Ruminococcaceae > Hominimerdicola. The sequence goes on along the minus strand of JBJERA010000069.1, from coordinate 9,461 downwards.
TATTCAATAGAGGAAATGATAAATGCTATAAATAGTATTGAACCTGATGTTGTATTCATTGAAGCAAGAGAAAACAGTTTTACAGAATATGGAGTTGTAGATGGACCGATAGATATGTGCGTAGCTTATAGCTATTGTTTTGACAATAATATTCCCGTCGAAATGATTGATTATTGGGAAATTACTAATGATTCTAAAACTAATGCAACTACGGATGAAAGAGATGACTACATTCATAATAACATTATGGAAAAGCTTGCTGATTATGAAAACAAAAGAATTTTGGTTATATGTGGATTGGGGCATTTGAACGCTCAAACAGAACGATTGATTGCGGTGGGTGGTCAAAAACAGTATATTAGTCATAAAAGTGACTTATTCAAAGGAGAAAATGAGGATTTTGTTTATCCGAGTATGCTATGTGATGTATGGGAAGAAAGAGTTCTTTTCTACGCACATACTGTTCCGCAGCTGGTTCAAGCAAATGACGCCTTGAACAAAGAAACTAAAGCAAATTGGCCAGAGGATGTTGATGATTCTTTCTACAACTGGCAGATGGAATACTGCAAACTGTTCACGGCAAATGATTTGTATATTGACTAATCTACAAATTCCAGTTTGGTGGAGTGTCAATTCCCAATTTGTCGAACTGAATAAAAACAAAATCCTGAGAAGATTTGATTCTTCTCAGGATTTACTTCTTTATGGCTACCGCCCTTAAAAGTGCAAGGATTTTGTCGGCAAGAGTCATTACAGAAAAAATTACATTAATCTGCAACATATTCATCATTAAAGAATAACTGTTCCCAATATGTAGTATCGCCATTGGTTGACTTTGCAACCGCCATGTACTTCATTTTAGGATTAAGAATATTACCTCTGTGTGATTCAGAATTAATCCAAGCATTGAAAGCCTCCTGAACAGTAGTCATGCAGTTTGTACCGCAAGAGATATTTTCAGCAACGTGATACCAATAAATTCCTGCTTCATCAACAACAGTTGAAAAATTTGAACCGTCAGGTCTAGAATGGTCAGAATTATAATTAGAAGAAATTTCATTTGCTCTTATCTGTGAACAACTGTCGAGAATTTCGAGACCTAATAAAGGATTCAATCCATACTGAGCACGAACAGAATTTACATAGCCGAGCATCTCCTGAGTTTCAGCACTGATATTCTGATTTGAAATATTGGTGCTGTTATCAGAAGTTGTTGCCTCTGTGGTTGTCTGTACAGGCTGAGCCACAACAGCAGGTGCAGTTGTAACAACCGAAGAATTACCATTATTGCCACTATTAGCACTATTGGCACTGTTATTACTGTTATCATAAGAATAGTCGTAATCTCCGGCGCCGGAAGCAGTGCTGTTATTTTGCTGTGTTTTTTTAGATGTAGTGGAAGACTTCTTTGTAGTTGTAGCATTATTATCGCTTTGAGATGTAGTTTTAGTTGAGATTGTGGTTACAGTTGCCACAACTATATCATTGCTGTGAGGTGCAACAAGCTTTTCACCGTTTACTATTACATTTCCATTTGTAAGAAGAACAAGGTCACCATTTACTCTAAAAGTTTCAACAAGTTCATTATTAACATTTGTCGCAGTAATAACCTTGTTTTCAACAGCAATATCCAAAGAATTGCCATTTTCATCGGTAATGTTAACCTTTTCAACAACTATGCCTTTACCGTTTTTTACTGCATAATTACCATTTTCATCAATGCAAACAGTACAATCATCACTTATGTCATAGCTTGAAAAACTTGTGTCTGTATAAACAACCTCACTTTGGTCGTAATAAAGAACTCCGTTTTCAATATGAATAGAGTGACCGCCATAAATAAAGCTTGTAATTTCTTCACCATCATTTTGGAAAAGAACATTACTTTCGTAACAAACAAAAAGAATTTTTCTTCCTGAGTCATCAGTAATATAACATGAAGCAAGCTCTCTGTTTTTGTCGTCAATTAAAATATAGCGTCCAGATTTATCGGCAAAAATCAAGTATCCGCCGCCTAAATCAATTTTTGAAACCGTAAGTTCAGGAACACCGCTTATAGCGGCAGTAACTTCTTCATTAGCCACATTCTGAACAACTGCTTTTGTAGTAATAGTAGTAACGCTGTTTTCAGTATTTTTTGAAATAACATTTGTCTCGCTCTTTGAGCAAGAACTAAATATTGAAGTAGTCAGGAGAATTGCAGCCAATATGCAAACATTTTTTTTATTAAACATAAAATGCTCCCCTTTCAAAAAAAGTTGGTTTTTCTTTATTTTAATTATAACTCACGTTTATTATTTTGTCAAGCACAATTAACTAAATAACAAAGTAGAATTTACTGGTGACATATTTGTGCATAATAGATAATTCAGTAAAATACTAAATCAAGACAAATAAAGAAAAGATCCAGTTTTTAATATAACTACTTATTTGTTTATTTATGTTTAATTAATTCAAATTTATATTTTCTTTTCCACCGGAAGGTATTTTTATAATATATTCAATATAGTCGTCATGATTTATTCGCTGAGTGTCTGCCTCAACTCCTGCCAATTTCATAACATTGACTGCTTTATTAATTGTATTAAAGAAAAGTCTTATATCTTTAAGCATAACAGACCTTTTTCGATAACTATCCTGTTTTATCACCTCTCTTTCAAGAGTTAATATGTATTTTTCCGTAGTCTCCACATTCCACGAATTTTCTGCTATTTTTACAAGAACTGCTTTTCTCTGTTCCTCATCAGAAATTTTTAGCAAAGCCCTTGCATGGCGTTCTGTAAGATTATTTTTGAGAATGATCTGCTGTTCCTCTTTTGAAAGCTTTAAAATACGCAGCTTGTTTGCTATCGTAGACTGAGCAAGTCCCAGACGCACAGCAATTTCCTCCTGAGTGAGTTTGTAATCTTTAATGAGCTTTGAAATGCCACTAGCTTCCTCAAAAAAATTCAAATCTGACCTCTGAATATTCTCTATCAATGCAAGAACAGCCGACCGCTCCTCATCGGCATTAATCATTATGCAGGGAACATTTTTTAACCCTGCCATTTTTGCAGCCCTTAATCGTCTTTCCCCCGATACAAGTTCAAAACCAGTTTCGTTTTTTCTTACTGTTAATGGCTGAATAATTCCGTCCTGAGAAATACTTTTAGCAAGGGAAGTAAGCTCGTCCATAGCGAAATGACGTCTTGGCTGAGAAGGATTTGGAACAATGTCGGAAGTTGAAATCTCAATAATTTTTCCTAATTGTCGATATGAAATCTGAAAATTTGTTTTTTCGGATAGTCCAGCTTCATCTTCATCAATAAAAGCTTTTGACAGAACCTTAGGTAGAATACTCATAAAATGACCTCCCATATAGTTTGCGATTTTGCATTAATTATATCATTTCGATATTTATTTTGCCAGTGAATATCCCGATAAAATATCGTTTTATTATTATAAAATAGTATAATTTTTTCTTTCTTTCGTCAGAAATCACTTAATTATTCTATCTATAACATAAAATTACGTCGAAATGTTCCACGTGGAACTTTTAATGATAAAAAATTTGTTTCACGTGAAACATTTTTTTATAAAAAGGTCTTTTCAAAAACTTTTTTTTATAGTATAATATAATCATAGATAATAATTAAAATTACATATAGAAAAGAGGTTCACAAATGGGAAAAGTAATAGCTGTTTCCAACCAAAAAGGCGGCGTTGGCAAATCCACTACTGTGGTTAATCTCTCCGCAGTTTTTGGCAAAAGAGGAGCAAAAGTTCTTATAATAGACTTCGACCCGCAGGGTAATACCACTACAAGTTATGGCATCATGAAAAAAAGCATTCGCAACACAATTTATGACGTGCTTATGGGCGAATGTAATTTATTTGAGGCTGTTGTAGCTACAGCTTTCAGGGGAGTTTCAGTAGTGCCAACAAACCAAGATTTAGCAGGTGCTGCAATTCAGATGCTCGATATGAATAATCGTGCATATCAGCTGAGAAAACAGCTTGATGAGGCTCGAAATTTTTATGACTACATTTTTATTGACTGTCCGCCTACACTTGATATGCTGACAATTAATGCATTAGTGGCGTCGGATTCGGTGCTTATTCCTTTGCAATGCGAATTTTTGTCTCTTGAAGGACTTGTAGAACTGCATCAGACCATTAAAAGAGTAAAAGATACATGGAATAATTCTCTTGAAATTGAGGGCATACTTTTTACAATGTGTGTAGAACGATATAAAATCACTGGTCAAATTATCAACGAAGTAAAAAAGCATTTTCCAAAAGAGGTTTTTTCCACACTTATACCCCGAAACGTCGCATTGTCAGAAGCACCAAGCTTTGCTCAGCCTGCAATTTATTATGATAAGAAAGCAAAAGGTTCAAAGGCTTATGAAGAACTAGCAAAAGAAATGCTGAAACGTGAAAAGAAAAGAACCAAAGTTGCAGAATAATATAAATGTTCCACGTGAAACATTTTAATCATGAAGGAGGATTTTATGGCTAAAAAAAGCAGATTAAGCAGAGGTCTTGACGCTTTATACTTTGATAACAGCGATGAAATTGAAGAAACTCAGAAAAACGATTCTACTGAGGAAAGCGAAAATAAAAGCCCTTCATTTGTTAGAATTTCTTTGATTGAGCCTAATAAAGGTCAGCCAAGAGAGGATTTTGATGATGAAAAGCTTTCTGAACTTGCTGACAGTATTCGTGAAAACGGAGTTTTACAGCCGATTCTGGTTCGCCCTCTTGAAAACGGAGGATACCAGATCGTAGCTGGTGAACGCCGTTGGAGAGCGTCCAGACTGGCAGGTCTGACGGAAATTCCTGTGTTTATTCGTGAACTCGATGATAAGCAAACCATGCAGGTTGCTTTGATTGAGAACATTCAGCGTCAGGATTTATCACCGATTGAAGAGGCTCAGGCTTATCAGAAACTTATGAATACATATGAAATGACTCAGCAGGAGGTTGCAAAGGCTGTGGGAAAATCCCGTTCGGTTATTGCAAATTCTCTGAGACTTCTGAAACTTCCTGAGGAGGTCAAGGGCATGATTACTGACGGAACAATCAGTGTTGGTCATGCAAAGGTTCTTGCGGGAATTGAGGACTCGGAAGAACTTCTGACGGCTGCAAGAAAGTGTGCTGAAACTGGTATGAACGTGCGTGATTTGGAGATGTACACAAATGAATTGCACTACGAAAATACTCAGGCAAAGCTTAAAAAAGCTGCGAAGAAAAATTCTTTCAAGCAGGAAAACCCTTATTTCAGGGAGTTTGAGATTTTCATGAATACAAATTCAAGCGTTAAAACCAAAGTTCACCCATGCAGAAACGGCGACGCAAAGGTTGAATTTGTTTTCCAAAAGGGAACAGATTTTGAAAGCGTTCTGAATAGGATAGCTGAACTTTTGGCTGAAAGCAAGGAATAAAATTATGTAAAAAATCTGCCTGCTGACACTTTGAAAATTTATTGATAAAAAACGTTGTTTTTAAGGCATAATATTGACAAAAAAGGCTTTTGGCGGTATACTATAAATATGTGAAATTTGGCGGTTTTCCGCCTTTGATAAGGAGTTAGAAAAATGATTGATATTAAGTTGATTCGTACCAATCCTGAACTTGTTAAGGAGAATATCAAGAAAAAGTTTCAGGACGAAAAGCTTGTGCTTGTTGACGAAGTTGCAAAGTTTGACGAGAAGTTCAGAGCTACAAAAACTAAGTGCGACGAGCTGAGAAACAAGAGAAACGTTATGAGCAAGCAAATTGGCGGGCTTATGGCTAAGGGCGAAAAGGACGAGGCTGAAAAGGTTAAGGCTGAGGTTCAGGCAATCGGCAGACAGCTTACCGAACTTGAAGAAAATGAGAAAGGCCTGGAAGCTAAAATCAGAGAAAGAATGCTTGTTATTCCAAATATCATTGATGAAAGCGTTCCTATTGGCAAGGACGACAGCGAAAATGTTGAAATTGAAAAATTCGGCGAGCCTGTTGTTCCTGATTTTGAAGTGCCTTATCACGTTGATATAATGGAATCGTTCAATGGAATTGACCTTGATTCTGCAAGAAAAACTTCGGGCAACGGTTTCTATTACTTATGCGGAGATATTGCAAGACTTCATTCTGCAATTCTTTCCTATGCAAGAGATTTCATGATTGACAGAGGATTTACTTATTATGTTCCTCCTTTTATGATTCGTTCTGACGTTGTAACGGGAGTTATGAGCTTTGCTGAAATGGAAGGCATGATGTACAAGATTGAAGGTGAGGACCTTTATCTTATCGGTACTTCCGAACATTCTATGATTGGTAAGTTTATTGACACTATTACTCCTGAAATCGAATTGCCAAAGACTTTGACAAGCTATTCACCATGTTTCAGAAAAGAAGTTGGTGCACACGGTATTGAGGAGAGAGGCGTTTACAGAATCCATCAGTTTGAAAAGCAGGAAATGATCGTTGTCTGCAAACCTGAGGAAAGCATGGATTGGTATAACAAGCTATGGAAGAACTCGGTTGATTTCTTCCGTTCTTTGGACATTCCTGTAAGAACTCTCGAATGCTGTTCAGGCGACCTTGCTGATTTGAAAGTCAAGAGCTGTGACGTTGAGGCTTGGAGTCCTCGTCAGAAGAAATATTTTGAGGTTGGTTCCTGCTCAAATCTTGGCGACGCTCAGGCAAGACGTTTAGGCATAAGAATCAAAGGAGAGGACGGTCAGAAGTATTTTGCTCATACTCTCAACAATACTGTTGTTGCCCCTCCGAGAATGCTTATTGCATTCCTTGAAAACAATCTTTGTGCTGACGGTTCTGTAAAGATTCCTGAGCCTTTAAGAATGTATATGGGCGGTAAGGACAAGCTTTCTAAATAAAATACAAATAATAAAGGCGAATGCAAAATCAAATTGCATTCGCCTTTTTGTTTATTCAGTTCTGATTACTCATCATCGGGAGTTTCAGGTTCTTCTATAATTACTTCTGCATTTTCCTCTGCCTGAGCCTGTGCAATTTCTTCTTCGGAGGCTTTTTCTACCTCTGAGATCTCTGCACTTTCGTCATGCTCGGTTCTTGTGAAGGCTACAACCTTACCCTCGTCGCCGACTCTCATAAGTCTTACGCCCTTTGAATATCTACTCATCATGCTTATATCGCAGGCTCTGATTCTTATTACAATACCGTCTGTGGAAATCATGATAATATCGTCTTCTTCATCGACTACCTTAATTCCGCATACAAGACCGTTTTTGTAATTCATCAGACCGAATCCGCCTCTGTTTTGCAGTTTGTACGAATCCAGCGGAACACGTCTGCCAAGACCTGTTTCAGACACTGTAAGAACGCTTGCGCCCTCTCTTACTCTTGCCATTGAAACAACGCTGTCGCCCTCTCTCAGCTTGATAGCCTTTACTCCGTGGGCGGTTCTTGACATTTCTCTTATACCTGATTCAGAAATTCTGATTGCCTGACCGTTTCTTGTGGCAACGATAAGCTCGTTTTCACCATTGGTCATTCTTACGCCTGCAATTTCATCATTTTCGTCAAGACCGATTGCAATAAGTCCATTTTTACGGACATTTTTATAAGAAGAAAGAGGCGTTCTCTTAATCTTTCCGTTTTTGGTAACAATGACAATAAACTTGCCCTCGTCAAAATCGGAAGTCTTTATCATTGCAGCAATCTTTTCATTTTCGGTAAGCGGAAGAATATTTACAATATTTGTACCTCTTGAAGCCTTTGAACCCTCAGGAAGTTCATAGCATTTCAGCTTATACATTATGCCCTTATTGGAAATAAACAGTATATTATCGTGAGTTGAACAAGTGTACATTTCATTTACGAAATCGTCCTCACGCTGCTTCATTCCGGTGACGCCACGTCCGCCTCTGTGCTGAGCCTTATATGCAGAAATCGGCATTCTCTTGATATATCCGGCATTGGTGTAGGTTACAACGCTTTCTTCCTCAGGAATAAGATCCTCGATATCTACCTCACCGCTAACATTTTCAATCATGGTTCTTCTTTCATCACCGAACTTATCCTGAATAGCCTCAACTTCTTCAATAATAATATCAAGAACACGCTGATGATTTGCAAGGATATCCTCCAAATCGGCAATTTTAATTTCAATTTCAGCCAATTCGTCAATAATTTTCTGACGCTCCATACCTGTCAGACGTCCCAAAGTCATATTGGCGATATGATCTGACTGAATATCCGTCAACCCAAATCTTTCAGAAAGTCTGCTCTTAGCCTCAGGAATATTCTTCGAGGTTTTCATTATCTCGATAACCTCGTCAATATTATCAAGTGCAATAACAAGTCCTTTTAAGATATGCTCTCTGTCCTTAGCCTTGTTAAGGTCGAACTGAGTTCTTCTTCTGATAACGTCAACCTGAAAATCAATATACTGTTCCAGCATCTGTTTCAAAGTAAGAACCTTTGGAACGCCGTTTACAAGAGCAAGCATGATTACTCCCACAGTATCCTGCAGCTGGGTATAAGAGAACAGCTTGTTAAGCACTACCTGAGGATTTGCGTCCTTTTTAAGCTCGACAACAATTCTCAGTCCCTCTCTGCCTGACTCATCACGCAAATCGTGAATACCGTCTATTCTCTTATCTTTTACAAGGTCAGCAATAGCGACGCAAAGTCTTGCCTTATTCACCATATAAGGAATTTCAGTAACTATAATGCAGTTTCTTCCCTTAATTTCCTCAATGGAGGTTTTTGCACGGAGAGTAATTTTTCCTCGTCCTGTTCCGTAAGCGGCACGAATACCCGACCTGCCCATGATAATACCTCCGGTAGGGAAGTCAGGGCCTTTAATGCTTTCCATAAGCTCGTCAAGCGTACAATCCGGATTGTGCATTACAGTTTTCATACCCTCGATAACCTCGTGGAGATTATGGGGAGGAATGTTTGTAGCCATACCTACTGCAATACCTGTACAGCCGTTGCAAAGCAGATTAGGGAATCTTGACGGAAGAACGCTTGGTTCTTTAAGTCTGTCATCATAGTTCGGTTGGAAATCAACCGTATTTTTATTTATATCCGTAAGCATATTTACAGACATTTTGGCCATTTTAGCCTCAGTATAACGGTAAGCAGCCGGAGGGTCGCCGTCGATCGAACCGAAGTTTCCGTGACCGTCAACAAGAGGATATCTCATTGAAAAGCTCTGTGCAAGTCTTACAAGAGCGTCATAAACCGAAGCGTCGCCGTGTGGGTGATATCTACCCAGTACAGAACCTACCGTATCGGCGCACTTTCTGTAAGGCTGGTCAGGGGTTAGACCGTTTTCATAAAGCGTATATAAAATTCTTCTGTGAACAGGCTTTAATCCGTCACGAACGTCAGGCAAGGCTCTTGACACGATTACTGCCATAGAGTATTGAAGGAAAGATTCCTTCATTATGTTTTCGACGTCCAGGTCAATAAGATTATGTTCGTCCACTTTTTTCACTCCTTCT
>JBJERA010000068.1:0-2726 GCA_051882035.1 Hominimerdicola sp. | reverse complement strand
ACGGAAAATTGGCAAGTTAGACGTGCACAAAGCCGTTAGGCGGTAGTTGTGCGGTATTGCCTGCAGTGTAAAAAAGCAAAAGGCGGCCGCAAAGACCGCCCCAAATATTACCTCTTACAATCTTTATCAGATATGACTTTCAATCAAAGCTTTCATCTGATCATAGTCTCTGTAACCCTCAGATTTTCCTGCAATTTTTCCATTTTTCACAAACAAGACCGTAGGTACAACCTCAATTCCGTTCTTTATCGCAAGCTCACGCTGTTCGTCAATGTCCACAGCAAAAAAGTCCGCATCAGAAATATCCTCAGACAGCTTTTCCAGAACAGGTGCAAGCATCTGACAAGGTCCGCACCACTGGGCACTGAAATCAACAACGGAAAGTTTCTCGCTGTCAAGAACTTGCCCGAAATCCTGCGACAACAGTTTCTTTACCATAAAATCAACTCCTCGTTTTATCATATACGATAATTGTATACAATTATTATATCATGTCACCGAACAAATGTCAACCTTTTTAGTGTGTGATATTAAACTGTTTTTATCCATAAAGTTTGTGTATAATGCAGTTTGGCTGTTATTTACAAATGAATCATTGTATGCTACAATATACTATATTAATATATTACAGATTACGGAGGAAAATATGGACAAAATCACTTTCAAAGAAGGCTTTACCGCCGAAAATATCCCTAAAAATATTGAAGAACTTATTAAAGGCAGATCCAATAAGGAAAATTCACAAGTAAAGCTTGTTTCACTTGCGTATCTTAAAGTTAAACACTACAATTTCCAGCATAAAATCTGTCAGGGAGAACTTATAGTTGCGTGGAAACTTGCCCAAGAGGTTCTTGAAATCTTTGCGGAACTTTTTGACAGCGAATATGAAATCGAAAAAATACGTCTTGTGGATTATTATGACGCCGATGACGAAAAATCCATGAGCGACAATAATTCCTCGGCTTTCAACTTCCGCACCATTGCCGATACTGATACAGTTTCAATGCATGGCTATGGCAGGGCGATAGACATTAACCCCCTTTATAATCCTTATATTGTTGGCGAAAAAATTATGCCTGCAAACGCCGTGCAATATTCAAACCGAGAACTTGCATTTTGTCATAAAATTGACAATGAAGATTTATGCTGTAAGATTTTTAAGGCTCACGGCTGGAATTGGGGAGGCGACTGGACTAATACAAAAGATTATCAGCATTTTTATAAAGATAAGAAATCCCAGTTTAAAGCAGTTTTGCGAAGATTTAAAAGACTTGCTCAACATTAAGACCGTTGCTTTTATTATTATGTTCCTTTAAGTTTATTATTTAACTCAATATATCAATTCACTAAAAATTTATTTAGAATTTATGCAAGTTCAAGCGATAAAACTTGCATTTTGCAATGTGTTGTGCTATAATATTAACACTGTCCAAGTTGATTAATAACTGATGTTTTTCGGAGTTTCGGAAAAATAAAGATTTTCTCGACAAAAAGATTATGCAGGATTTAGATTTTGCAAATTCTTTTCACTCTGAAATTCAGGTAAAAAATAGTACTCAGCTTAAAAAATTTTAAAATGCTGAAAACACGCTTTGATTTATCAGCGGATATGTACAATTTGCAGGATTCAAGTTTTGATTTTGCATATTCAAGCGTCGATTTAGCAGGAAAGGATTGATTGAAATGGAACGTATGGAGAAAAAGAAATTCAAAGGTCTTTATTCCCCTAAGTTTGAACATGATAACTGCGGCATTGGAGCAGTTGTAAACATTAAAGGCGTAAAAAGTCATGACACCGTTGCAAACGCTTTGACAATAGTTGAAACACTTGAACATAGAGCAGGTAAGGACGCTGAGGGCAAAACAGGCGACGGAGTAGGTATTCTTCTCCAGATTTCTCATAAATTTTTTAAAAAAGCAGCTAAAAAAGATTTGGGCATTACTCTTTCTTCCGAAAGAGATTATGCTGTTGGTATGTTCTTCTTCCCTCAGAAAGAGCTTGCAAGAAATCAGGCTAAGAAAATGTTTGAGATCATTGCTGAAAAAGAAGGACTTGAGGTTCTTGGCTGGAGAAACGTTCCTTCACGTCCGGAGGTTCTCGGTCATAAGGCTGTTGAATGTATGCCTTTTATTATGCAGTGCTTTATCAAGCGTCCAAAGGGCGTGCAGAAAGGCCTTGACTTCGACAGAAAGCTTTATGTTGCAAGACGTGTTTTTGAACAGTCAAATGAAGATACTTATGTAGTTTCTCTTTCTAGCAGAACTATTGTATATAAGGGTATGTTCCTTGTTGGCGATTTGAGAAACTTCTTCCTCGATTTGCAGGACGAAGATTATGAGTCTGCTATCGCTATGGTACATTCAAGATTCTCCACTAATACAAATCCAAGCTGGCAGAGAGCTCATCCTAACAGAATGATGGTTCACAACGGTGAAATTAACACTATCAGAGGTAACGCTGATAAGATGCTTGCCCGTGAGGAAACAATGAAGTCTGAGCATTTGAAGGGCGACCTTGACAAGGTTACTCCTGTTGTAAATACAGAAGGTTCAGACTCTGCAATGCTTGACAATACTTTGGAATTCCTTGTAATGAGCGGTATGGATCTGCCTCTTGCTGTAATGATTACAATTCCTGAGCCGTGGGATAATAACGGTACTATGTCACAGGCTAAGAAGGATTTCTACCAGTATTATGCTACAATGATGGAGCCATGGGACGGCCC
>JBJERA010000067.1:0-11881 GCA_051882035.1 Hominimerdicola sp. | reverse complement strand
TGAAAAAATATACATTTTTCTACAATGTCTATTCTAAAAACACATTTATTTATGATTTATTATACCGCTTTTTATGAAAAATGTCAAGGATAATTTAATAATATACAAATTATCAACGCAAGTTTTTTACAATATATTAACTTATACAAATTTCATCTGGAAAACTAATCAGTTCCAACAATACTTGAATAAACAACTTACATTTTCACTTATAAGCGAGAATTGGCACAAGCAAAAGAAATCAAATGATAGATTACCTTAAAAATATGGTTATGCAGTGTCACATACCAAACTTCTTCCTGAGTTCATCAATACTCTTTTTAGATTGGGACATTAAATCCCCCGTCTGGTTGAAAATATTTGTAACAAGCTGATTTTTCTTTTCCTCCGAAGGCTTTTTTGAAACGATTTCATCAAGATTTACATTAAGGATTTCACCAAGAAAATCTTCGCCCTTTGCGAGAACCTCCTCCACGTTCACCATAGTTTCTACGGCAGATTTAGCATTTATTGCTGCAAGCTCCTCGTCGTCAATATAGGGTTTAACCCCAATAATAGAAATATTATCCGTAGAACCGTTGTCAAGAGCAATCTGAGCAATAGCGTCCATTTTCTCTCCAATAGGCAAATCAAGCCCCATTGTGACTTCCATTTCATCCTCAGAAACATAGTCGGAAATTCCATCGGAAACAATAATAATCGTATCATCAGGTTCGCTTCCGAACCTTGCAATCAGCGGAGTCTGAGCTATTTCAGGTTCATTCACAACGCTCCCAACCGAAGAAATAATCGCATTCTGATATTGCGGTTCAAGTTCAGAAATGTTGTCAATTTTACCATGCTCATACATAAACTGAGCATAAGACTGGTCAACAGAAATCTGCCTTATAGCACCGTTTACAAATCTGTACATACGGCTGTCGCCCACGTTTACACAAAGCCCCTGCCCCTCCTCGTCAATAGCAAGACAGCAGAGAGTCGTCTGCATATTAGCGGAATTTTCAAGCAAAACACCTTTCTTTTTGATTTTGTTATGAATATCCCGAACAACGTCACTCATATTTACATTTGAAGAATAATCTAAAATAGATAAATATTTCAAGCAAAGACTTGATGCAATTTCCCCTGAATTTTCTCCGCCCACACCGTCGCAGACCGCAGCAATGCAAGGCGCCGAAACAGCAGCCTCGCATCTTCCGTCGCATACGATTTCATGGTCAACAAGAACGGCGTCTTCATTATGATTGCTATAATTGCCTTTGTCAGAAAATCCATAGATGTAATAATTCATACTCCCAAGCCCCAAAAAGTTGACGTATCATGTATTATATAATTTAATTTTATCATAGTTACAACCAAAAGTCAACGAAAAAAGAGGACGAACAATAAATCCGTCCTCCGGTATACTATTCTTCAAACTGTTTAGTAGTATTTTCAACCTTGTCAACAGCATTTTGATTGGTAATTTCAACCTTAATAGAATGACATTTTTGGTTTCCGTCAACTTCCTCAATCATAATTTCAGTAAAATATAAAAGCTTGTTGTTTTCATCAAAATAATATTCCGTCGAAAAGCTAGTAACTTCGCCTTCTTCACCCTGTGCGGAAATTTTGTCAATGTCATAAGCATATTGAACGCAGGTCACACCGTCCTCCTCCGTCACTTTTGCAGCGGTAATGGCAGTCGGTTCAAAATACAGCAAACCCTCTCCTGCCTGCGGGTGAACAGCGTCACGAGTGTACTTCTGAAAATTACCATCGCCCTTTATCTCATGCGTTAGATTCCCATTATCATAAGTAAATGATTCCACACCATTATTGTATTGAGCATACTCCGAATTTTCGCTTTTACCATAATATGAGAACATAAGAACGTCCTTTTCATCATATTTAAAAGTAAAAGTCTGCTCAACCTCCCCTGTGTCAGTATTAGTCATAATAACCTGAGCTGAATCAAGAGCCGCATAGTCCTCTCTCGCCTGATTTATCAGAGTATCCCCCTCAATCTGTGGAGTTCCGCAGGACGCACCGCACACGCACATAACCCCACACAAAGCTGTCGCAATAATTTTTTTCAGTTTCATAATATGTACATTCCTTTTGCCTTAAAGATTTTTACAAGTTTTTGAGAAAATAATAAGCGCCGCCGCAATCGTAAAAATCTGTGAAACCGTAAAATCAATCATCAGACCTATATTCAGTTTAATCACATAAAGATCAAGTGTAGCATTCTCCAATCCAATTTTCTTTCCCCATGCCAGCCAGCTTAAAAAAGGCTTGTCCTCACAGACATAAGCCAGAAAACCGCCCAACAAAATTCCTGCCAGCATGAAAAAAATAAAAGCAAAGGTTTTTTTGAAATTACTCATTTTAACTCTCCTGAATTAATACCAATTATAAAGGGCGAACATTGCGTCCGCCCAATAAATTCTTACTTACGTCTTGACGGAGATTTCCTCTTATTGTCCATAACTCTTTTAAGGTCGGTAAATCTCTCCTCGCTTGACGCTTTAAACTTTGATAACATATCCTCAAAATCAGCGTTGCCCGAAGTATTTCTCTGGTCGTAAACCGGTGGTGGATTTTTTGAAAAATCCTGCGGCTGAACGTCACGATTGTAATTCGGTCTGCTCTTAGGCTTAAAATCCCCCTTGCCCGAATTGTTTCTATTATTTCCGTTACGGGAATTTTCGTTTTTCGGCGGAGCAGGCAATGCTTTCTTGATAGACAAGGAAATCTTTCCATTATCTCCAAGGCTAAGCACCTTAACCTTAACTGTCTGACCCTCCTGCAAGTGGTCTTTAATTTCGCTGACAAAAGTATTAGCCACCTCAGAAATATGTACCATTCCCGTAGTGTTTTTGTCAAGCTCCACAAAAGCTCCGAATTTTGTTATGCCTGTGACTTTTCCTTCATAAATTTTTCCTACTTCAAGCTGCATGTTTTATTTTTGTCCTCTCTGAAATTATTATATTAACACGGCTTCCCCAAGCCGTAAATATCGAAAATTATTCTTCCTCGCCGGTTCCGTTTACAAGATAAAATCTTCTTTCATTAGGATAAGCATACCCCAATTTTTCCACAGCAATTCTTTCCATATACTCTCTTTCATCAGAATTGAGCATACCGGAATATTCATCATTAACCTGCTTTGCCTCTGAAATTTTATTATTCAGCACTTCCGACTGCTTTTTTAGCTCGGCAATCTGAGCCTGCTGATAAATAATCTGCACCATAGCATACAGCACAAAGCAAATCATCATAATAATCATAAACGGCTTGAACAACCTTGATGTTTTCTTGGCATCAGCGCCATTTTCATTTGCCGTAACGTCCTTATTTTTTGTCATTCTGCGGTCAAACTCCTTTCCATAAAACTCTTCATAATTTTTTCACACACAAATATATCTATTCTTAATTATTATACACCAATCAAAAGTCTACTTTCAAGGGCTTTTCAGCACTTTTTTTTATTTTACGAAATTTTAAGTACTTTTTCACAAATGCCGACCTGATTTTTCGCCACAATTTAGTGATAAATCTCCACACAGGTGCAAGTACAAATTTTCTTATAGAGTTGGCAAACTTTCTGACGATAAAAACCACCGCTCCGCCTATGGTTAGCATTTCCAGAATACAGCCTATCACCATTCCGATTATAGAAAACCATCTGATTTGCCCCGTAAGTCCTACTGAAAAAGAGAACAGCGAAAATCCGCAGATAAGCGTAAATAAAAAATCCTCAATAAACGTCAGTATTTTTCCATGAGGAACAACCGCCCTAAAAACACGCAAAATGTCAAACAGCACTCCAAGACCTGCACCAAGCAGTACCGCAAACAAAAAAATCTCAGTTTCGTGAGCAATAGGAAAAGAGTTATCTGGCAACGCACTCCCCTCCCTACTTAAAAATCTTTCCGATAGCGGAAAGTTTCTTTTTTCGGTCTTTTTCACCATAAACAAGAGCCTTAACATCCCCCTCTACGGACAAATCACCGCTTTCAACGCTCATTTCATTAATGTGAAGATTTTCGCCATGAATAGTAAGCTCGCCCAACTGGGTAAAAAGACAGATTTCCTGCTCGTTAAAGCTGTCAACATCCGTAACCCCCGAAAGTACGAGATGATGACGGTTTTCAAGAATGGCATTATGTTTGCCCTGCAAATCGCTCATAAAAATACCTCCAAAAATAAATATATTACATTATATTCATTTTTAAGGTAAATAAAACCGATTTACTTTGACTTTTTAATGCCTGCCACAACGTCCTCATTATACATAAGCGTCACCGAAAAACCGTTTATTATGCCTATAACAATTCCCGACACAATAAAGAAAACATTGATAGGCACATTTAAAAGCATACAAATTACGCCAAAAATCAGCACAAATCCTACTGCACCGCCAATTTGCACAAGAAATTTTCTCTCATGCAGAACAGGAAATTTTTTAACAAGTTGTACGGTTTTCGTACCTTTGTGGTCAATAATTCTGTACAAAAGCTGAACAACAGCCATTGGACCGCCAATCAAAAGTAATACTGTCAATAAAAGTTTCATGAAAAATTCCTCCAATATACTAAAAAGGCTGTCTGTACACAAAATCAGCGTGTATAGACAGCCCCATTGCTGTTTATTTAATTTCCAATAGAAATAACCGTTCCGTCAGACAAAACTCCGAAAATAGAGTTGCCCTGATATGTATAATCAACATCAACCAAATCAGTCCAGTTCTCACATTCAGCGAACTTATTCTTTTCGGTAGTCATAACCTTTCCGTCCTCAGTCACGCCAATAATGAACGAAGAATTTCTTGATGTATAAAGTGCAGACTGACTCCAACCGTCATTCCAGAAACCGTCCTCATCAATCAAATTAAGAGTACCGTCGCTTTCCTGAACCAAAAGCGGATTGGACAAATAAGCGTCGCCAGACTTTGTCACCGCAATAATGTCATACTGAGTGCAGTAAATGGCAGTAACGTCCTTCCACTCACTGACCTGTGCCTTGTCAATGCAAGCAGCCGCACCGCTGACAACAACAGTTCCGTCAGATTTCAAAGCCGCCGCAAAATCCGAACCTGCATCAATCTGCTTTATATCAGACCATTCAGAAATATCATCAAGTTGAAGTTCCTGAGCGTCCTGATTCTGAGCATAGCAATAAACCGCCTTACCGTCTTTCTGCAAACCAACAGTGAAATAATCACCGCAGGCAATATCAGTCAAATCTTTCCATGCAGAAATATCCTCATCAGTAACTTTCAAGTCTGAGCTATCCGAACAAGCCACAACAGTACCGTCATTTTTTAATCCGAAAACAGCATTGAGAGTGCAATCAATCTTTGAAATGTCAGACCAACTGCTTACGTCAATTTCCGTACCGTCAGAGGAAACAACAGTTCCGTCCTTTTTAAGACCTACTACGTCGTTAAGTGCCACAGCTATCTGAGTAATATCAGTAAACTTATCCATAGGATAAGCATAATCTTCATCTTTGCTGTCCTCAGTTGCAGAAGAACTCTCCGCCTCAGAGGAAGAAACAGCCGATGAATCGGACTCTGTCTTGCTGCTACTGCTTTCCTCGTCCCTTTTGCATGAAACAAACATTGTTCCCGTCAGAACAACCGCAGTAAAAAATGCAGCTGCACGTTTAAATTTAATCATATTACAACTCCCGTAATACCGTTTCAAAACTTCCTTAAATTATAGAATACGAACCTTTACAACGCCGTCGATTGCCTCGATAGCCTCAGCGCTTGCCTCGCCTGTAACGTCAAGCATTGTGTAAGCCCAGTCTTTCTTGGACTTATTTACAAGATTTTCAATGTTAGCGCCCTTAGCTGATACAGCAGAAGTAATCTGTGCAATAAGAGCAGGAACGTTCTTGTGAAGAACGCATACAAGATTATCGCCTGTCTTAGCAAGCTCCGCATTAGGGAAATTAACTGAATTTTTAATTGTACCACGCTCAATGTAGTCGATAAGTTCATGAGCCGCCATAGTAGCACAGTTATCCTCAGATTCAGGAGTTGAAGCACCAAGATGCGGAAGTACAATTACATTTTCCTCACCAAGAACAACATCGTCAGCAAAATCAGTAACATACTTTGCAACCTTGCCGTCCTTAATAGCCTTTATAACTGCCTCACTGTTGATAAGCTCGCCTCTTGCAAGGTTGATAAGGCGAACGCCGTCTTTCATCATTGCAATCTGCTCAGCGTCAATAGTATTCTTTGTATCAGGTGTATAAGGAACGTGAATTGAAATATAATCGCTGTTCTTATAAATATCATTGATGCTAGCGGCAACCTTAACGGCAGGGTTAAGAAGCAAAGCTGCGTTTACGGAAAGATACGGGTCATAGCCGATTACATTCATTCCAAGGTCAACTGCTGCGTTTGCAATTTTTCCGCCGATAGCGCCAAGACCGATAATACCCAAAGTCTTGCCCAGAATTTCAGGACCTGCAAACTTAGCCTTACCGCCCTCAACTGTCTTTGGAGCGTCAGGAGTTCCCTTCAAAGAAGCCGCCCAAGCAGCAGCCTCTGTAATCTTTCTCGAAGAAAGAAGAAGTGCACATATAGCAAGTTCCTTTACAGCATTTGAATTAGCACCCGGAGTATTGAAAACTACGATACCCTCTTCAGCGCATCTGTCAACAGGAATATTGTTTACACCTGCGCCTGCTCTTGCAATCGCAAGGAGGTCTGAGCCAAATTCCATATCATGCATCTTGGCTGAACGAACCATAATTGCATTAGGGTTTTCAACAGAATCCCCTACATTATATGCAGCCTTGTCGAAAATATCAGTTCCACAAGCCGCAATTTTATTAAGAGTTAAAACGTTATACATTATAAACCTTCCCATTCATATAAATTATGCTTACGCATCAATAGGTGTTACAACAATTTTTCCGTCTTTGTCAAGCAGAGGAGTAATTCCGCTTCCGCCTGCACCGCATGAAGTTAATATGTAATTAACACCTGTTTCTGTATCAACCAGAACTTCTACTACATTAATACTACCCTGAGAATATATCTTCTTAAATCTGTCCTTAGCCATTATTCTTTTCAAACTCCTTCATAAATTCAACAAGCTTTTCAACGCCCTCGATTGGCATAGCGTTATAAATAGAAGCTCTCATACCGCCAACTGTTCTGTGACCTTTAAGATTCTCAAAGCCTGCTGCCTTAGCCTCTGCAACAAACTTCTTGTCAAGCTCCTCGTTGCCTGTAACAAAAGGAACGTTCATCAAAGATCTGTCCTTAGGCTCAACAGTACCCTTGAAAAGCTTGCTCTCGTCAAGGAAATCATAAAGAATCTTAGCTTTTTTCTCGTTGTGAGCCTTCATAGCTTCAAGACCGCCCATTTTCTTGATCCACTTGAATACCTTGCCGCAGATATAAATACCGTAACATGGAGGTGTATTGTAAAGAGAATCATTGTCAGCCTGAGTTTTCCATTTGAGCATTGTAGGAGTACCTTCAAGAACGTCGTCAGTAATAAGATCCTCTCTTATAATAGCGATTACAACGCCCGCAGGACCGATATTCTTCTGAACGCCGCCGTAAATAACGCCGTACTTTGTAACGTCAACAGGCTCTGAAAGGAAGCATGACGAAACGTCGGAAACCAAAATCTTGCCCTTTGTATCAGGTAGAGTCTTGAACTTTGTACCATAAATAGTGTTGTTCTCACAGATATAAACATAGTCTGCGTCCTCAGGAATATCAAGGTCGGAACAATCAGGAATATATGAAAATGTCTTATCAGCGGAAGAAGCAACAGCAACAGCCTCGCCGTATTTCTGAGCCTCCTGATAAGCTTTCTTAGCCCACTGACCAGTAATTATGTAAGCCGCCTTCTTGTTCTTCATAAGATTCATAGGAACAGCCGCAAACTGCTGAGAAGCACCGCCCTGCAAGAAAAGAACCTTGTAATTATCAGGAATATTCATAAGGTCACGAATATCCTGCTCAGCATCTTTAATAATGGTATCAAATGCTTTGGAACGATGAGACATTTCCATAACGCTCATACCGGTTCCCTTATAATCGAGCATTTCCTCCGCAGCCTCTTTAAGAACCTCCTCAGGAAGAACAGCAGGACCTGCGCTGAAATTATATACTCTACCCATTTTAAAACCCTCCAAATAAATTTTTAAATTAATAATTCTATTATATTACTTTTGACCTTAAAAGTCAATACCCACGCCTATGTTTTTGCAGATTGGCGCAGCAAGAACATAAATATCAGGGAAAATTCAAGACTACTGCGCAAACATTCGATAATACTGCATCGTATGATATTCATTCATGATATCCTCATATCCCTGAGCGGTATCATTAATATAATACCACTCATTTTTATCGGTCATATAGCCGAAACTGCTTATTACAGGCAGTTTTTCTCTTATTTTTTCAAGCTCCTGCTGATACGGAGCAAGAGGAATCCCCGCAGTTTTTAATACCTCGTTGGACAGATAATTCAGACTTATCTGTTGGATTTCTTTGGACTCCGTACCCTTATTGCTCCATATTATAAAAGGAGTCTGATGAAGCTTTGAATACTCCTCAGTTGAAAGAAGAGAAATATCTCTGCCGTATAAATATTCGGTAAAATCAATAATATGCGGATAATGGTCGCCGAACATTACAATAATAACCTCGTCCTGTGCATCTCTGAAATAATCCATAAGCTCACCCAAAGCCTTGTCGCTCTGATAAATCGAATTAAGATATTGCTCCGCCTCAAAGCTGTCATAATCGGTTATCGTGATTTCCTTGTCAACTGTACCGTCCTTGCTGTTTTTGTCATAAGGTCCATGATTCTGCATGGTTGCCGTCCACAGAAAGAAAGGCTTTCCGTTCATACTTCTGTATTTCTTTTCAATAATTTTATAAAGACTTTCGTCTGACAGATTATCATTTATAAATTCGGGCAAATATGCCTCTTTCTGACAGTTGTAAATTCTTGTGTCAAATTGAAGATTATCGTATGCCTCACCTATATTCCAAAGTCCTTCGGTGCATGGGCTTAAAGCTATGGTGCTGTACCCTAGTTCATTCAAATAAGAAACCAAGCCGTCCTGTTTATTATTCAGATACTGCGTGAAAACTGCGCTTCCCGACGGCAGAAATCCCAAAGTATTTCCCGTCAGAAATTCATATTCCGAATTGCAGGAATAGCCTCCGTAAGCCGAAACCGTAACATATCCATAAACGGATTCTTCCTTTAATTTATTGTAATTAGGCAGATAATCCTTGTTTGTTTCAAACTCATTTATATGCTCAAAATCAGCAAAAGATTCATTCATTATGGCAATTATAACAGGCTTTTTATCGGCTTTTTCCGTTTCATACCCTGAAAGAATTTCTTCTGCCTTTTCATCGGAATAATTCTCCGGCTTTTCAACACGATTGTACATTCCGTCAAAATAAAACATCAGATTAAAGCCGATATTCTGATAAGTCGTGGTATTTTCCGAATCGGAAAAATTCAGTTTTATGTATCTGTTTTTTATTCCTAAATCAAAAGCAAAATTCCCGCCGAAAATCAATATTCCTCCCAGAACAACCGTCGGAACAATTCCGATAAGCCGGCATTTCACATTGCTTACTTTAACTTCTGTACTAAGCATTAAAGCTATTATCCCAATAAAATTTAAAATAGCATATACAGGCATAAATTCAGCGGTAAATTTGTATTCGCTTTTAATTTCAAAGCAGGACTGAATATTATAAAGGTCAGCAAACTGAATAGGTCCTCCACGAAATTTGCCCACATAAAACTGAGCAACCGAATAAGCTGAAAAAAATCCGCTGACTATACAATAATATATCTTCGGCTTTTGAAAAATCAGCGAACCCATAAGGTATAAAATCAAACAAAGAAATATTCCTAAAATATTATAGATTATATTCGATTTCATGGGATAACAGTCCATGACAAATTCAGGCAAAAAAGCCGAATTCACCGCCAGCAGAACGGATATATAATATCTGTTAAGAGAAAGCTTGCCTTTTCCCTTACGAAAATTTATTATTGCCCACACGCCCAGAATACTTATCAGCAGGCACACAATCGAAATAAACAAACAGAATTTCGGGTGCCACATATCCTCATTATAAATGCCGTTCAGTCTTTTGTATTCCTCTCCGCTCTGCCAATAATAAGCAAGCAGAAATGACGCTCCCGTTACAAATGCAGCAACCATTATAACAAAAGCATAAATGCTGTCAGCATTTTTCTTTATAATGTTCAAAAACTTAGTCATATTTTACAACTCCTCCAAAGGAAGAATTTACTCCTTTTAAAACATAATATTCTTTTATAGCATTTTTTATTATAACACACACCTCGACAACATTCAACATTTTATGGCAAATCAATATGATTGTTAAAATATGAATATTTTTAGGTTTTCTGAAAGTGTAAATTTGTAAAAAAATCGTTAACGTGTCAAAAGTAAACGTTTTCAATTCTTAATAAAAAAAATAAGTACTTGCAAAAATCATTAAAATGTGTTTTAATATATAGGAGCAAGATTAAATCTATATATTTGATTAAGATTAAATCTAGCCGACATTACAAAGATATTTCTTAAAGACGATATATAGGTGTTTGAGTAATTTCTTTAAAATTAGTAATTTTTTATTTTTTTGAAAGGTGGAGTTTTTAATGAGCGTAAAGATTATCAACGGTCAGTCAATTCCAAATATGCCTTGGCAGGATAAGCCGGCAGATTGCAAAGAAGTAGTATGGAGATATTCTGAGAATCCTGTAATTCCAAGAGATCTTCTCCCTAACTCAAACTCAATCTTCAACAGTGCAGTAGTTACTTTTGAGGGTAAGTTTGCAGGCGTTTTCCGTGTTGACGATAAGGAAAGAAACATGGAGCTTCACGCTGGTTTCTCCGATGACGGTATTCATTGGAACATCAACCCAACAAGAATTCTTTTTGAGCAGGCTGACAAGTCTACTGAGGAAGTTAATCAGTGGGGTTACGGTTATGACCCAAGATGCTGCTTTATTGAGGACAGATATTGGATTACATGGTGTAACGCTTACGGCTGGAAGCCAACTATCGGCGTAGGTTATACTTATGACTTCAAGACATTCTATCAGTGCGAGAACGCATTCCTCCCATTCAACAGAAACGGCGTACTTTTCCCAAGAAAGGTAAACGATAAGTTTGTAATGTTCTCAAGACCTTCCGATTCAGGTCACACACCATTCGGTGATATGTACATTTCTCAGTCTCCTGACATGAAGTACTGGGGCGAGCACAGACACGTTATGGGACCTCTCAAGCCATGGGAGTCCAAGAAGATCGGTGCAGGTCCTATTCCGATCGAAACATCTGAGGGCTGGCTCTGCTTCTATCACGGTGTTCTTGAATCCTGCAACGGCTTTGTATACAGCTTCTCTGCTTGTATTCTTGACATTGACGAGCCTTGGAAGGTTAAGTACAGATGTGCTGAATACCTCATCAACCCACGTGAGACTTATGAGTGCGTAGGCGATGTTCAGAACGTTACATTCCCATGTGCTACACTTTGCGACGCTGACACAGGAAGAATTGCAATCTACTATGGTTGCGCTGATACTTGCGTTGGTATGGCATTCACAACAGTTGATGACGTTGTTGAGTACGTTAAGAGCCATTCTTCAATCTAATTTGATTTGAAAATTTCAGGAGCGGATTTATTCCGCTCCTTTTTATTTTGCCCATTGCAGACAGGTTTGTAATTAATACATAAAAATATTAAAAAAAACGTTTGAAAATATAAATAAATTAGTGTATAATAATATTTATTTGTTATAGGCAACACCGCACAACTACCGCCTAACGGCTTTGTGCACGTCTAACTTGC
>JBJERA010000066.1:0-2760 GCA_051882035.1 Hominimerdicola sp. | reverse complement strand
GAAAAGCTGCCGATTCCGCAGTTCGCATCTGCAATTTTGAGGTTTACGAATAAGGGGAATTTAAAATTAAACATATAATAACGACCTTTCTTTTTTATTTTTGATATTTTATATTAATTTTTTACAATTTTTCTTTGTCCAGTAATAATGAGTCAACGATATGCAATCAAGATAACCACTTCCTTCTTTTGATATAATCAATATGACAGATTGAAAAAGAAAAATTTTCTCCCTTATAAGAATTTTTTCGGATAATTGTTGATTTTCGGGCTGCTGTCATATCTGTTGTGACCTTGGTATAATCAATATGACAGATCAAAAAAGAAAAATTTTCTCCCTTATAAGAAATTTTTCGGAGATTTGTTTGATTTTCGGGGTGCTGTCATATCTGTTGTGACCTTGATATAATCAATATGACAGATTGAAAAAGAAAAAAATTTTCTCTTATAAGGATTTTTTTGAATTTTTTTATTTTGCCGCTCAGAGTCTGCGCCATGGAAAAGTCAGTAAAAAAAAACAACGAGCGAGCGGCAAATTTCTGTCGCCCGTCCAAAAAAATTACGCACAAACCGTTTCGATCTGTGCGTAAAAATGTTATTCGGATTTCAAATCAAACCCATTCATCATAATTGTAATCAATATAATTGAAAAATTCTTCAATTAAATCATCGAGATATTTTTCATCGTCCCATTCTTCGGGATCAAAATGATAGTCATCATCAAGACAAATGAATTTTGCACCGTATTTGTTATCGGGAAGCAAATCTAAAGATCCATCCTTAGGACACACGGCACAACAATATTCAATGAAATGAAGATAATTGCCGTAATACAAACTTACGCTGTCCACATTTGCTACGATTATTCTTGCGATTCTGATATTGGTTGTTCCTTCGTTGATTCGGTTCGTCATTTCAAGTATTAGTTTTATACCATCTGTCGGTTGCATTGCCGCATTTTCGCACTCGTCCTCAATGAAAATGAGATTGTTGAGTTTCTCTTGTTTGGCATATTCTACTACCTTGCGGATTTGTTCTTCCGCCTCTTCGGCGGTCATGTTTCCTTTGTTTATGTATGCGATGTTGACTTTGATGTTACCATCTGCGTCACGTTCGTTAAAATTATTACCGATTACTCGGATTTTTGTTGAATTATTTGAAAGATTATTTTCCATTATTTATACAACCTACCTTATAAAAAATTTTTTTACTCCATTTTTTCTCCTCTTTCGGTTGTTTCTTCAACTCAAACAATCAATGCAACCACATCCTTTCTTTTGATATAAATAGTATGACAGATTGCAAAAGAAAAAAGTTTTTCTCTTATAAGGATTTTTTACGCTGTCATACTCTGCTGAATTTCTTCGCATAAATAGTATGAAAGATTTGATTAAAAAAAGCGTTTCTCTTATAAGGATTTTTTTGAAAAAAATCTTGTTTCCTTTTCGCCGCTCGAAGTCTGCGCTTCCGTTATATCATCTCTCGTGAAAAGTGACAAAAGGAAAAGCAGCTGTATAAGCAAATTGAAATGCTGTATAAGCAAATTGAAATATTGTGTTGACACTGAAGTGAAAAAGGAGTACAATAAAATCATTACAATGCTACAATAAAAATAAATAGAATATGGAGGTAAAGCATGGAAGATATTAAAAGAATCAACAGAGAAAACTGCGAAGATCAAACAATAGAAGCATGGGCAGCTTGGTATGAAGGTGAAGAAGGCTGGGGTATCGATGATGATTAAGTTTTTCTCGTGTAGGGTGTAATGTTATTATGAAAAGAAGAATAGCTATAACAATAAAACCTACCAATGATTGTAATATGAGATGCAGGCATTGCTATCATGCAGAAGAAGGTTTTGATTCAACTGAAATGGATCCAACTTATGCAAAAATGATGTTAAAAGTTGCATCTCGTGAGTATCAGGAAATTCATGTTGTTTTTCATGGCGGGGAACCAACACTTTGGGGTGTCGAGAATTTTAAAGAGGTACTTGAATTTCAAAAGGCATTAATGTCCCAAAACGATGAACTTGTTTTCAAAAATTCTATTCAAACTAACGGATTATTGCTGAATGATGATTGGTTTATCCTTTTTAAAGAATACAATTTTTCAATCGGAGTTTCATTTGATGGTCCACATAATGATGATTTGAGAGCAAACACCCAACTTGTTTATAATAACATGTTGAATATGAAAGAGTACGGACTGAATTTTGGTGTTTTATGTGTTGAAAGTTCTCTTTCAATTGGAAATTTAAAATCAACATATGATTGGTTCAATTCGGAAGGCTTTAATTTTAAAGTGTTAGCTTTGTTTATGAGTGGAAATGCAAAAGAACACTCAGAGCTTGAATTGAATATCAGTGAATACGTTGATAACCTGGTTGAAATGTATGAGTATTGGCTGTATGATAAAAACTGCAAAATTTCAATGAGGACTTTTGAGGATTTGCTTAAAGTATCTGATAGATTATATTGCATCCAGTATGGAGGATCATGCATTTATAATCGTATATGCATAAATCCCAATGGTGATTTATATCCTTGTGGAAGACCATATACAGATGATTTTGTTCTTGGTAATATTGAAAATTTGGATTTGATCTCTGATGCGTTTAAAACACCAGCATATGAGCGGTTATCTAAAATTAGTTCTGAGCGTGTAAAACAATGTAAAGATAATTGTACATACTATGGCGTTTGTAAAGGTGGATGTGTATCGAGCGCAATTCTTGAAGGCTCTTTTGATAAAATTAATA
>JBJERA010000065.1:0-2771 GCA_051882035.1 Hominimerdicola sp. | reverse complement strand
AATATGCTGAAAGAAATCCCTGTTGATATATTGAAGATTGATATGAGATTTTTCTCTGATACGGACGATAGCAACCGAGGACAGAATATTGTTGCGTCGGTTATCAGATTGAGCAAATGGCTGAATATCCCTGCAATCGCTGAGGGCGTTGAAACGGCGGAGCAGGTAAGGTTTCTCAGGGAGATCGGCTGTGAGTATGTTCAGGGA
The DNA here is from genome assembly GCA_051882035.1 of Hominimerdicola sp. Taxonomy (GTDB): domain Bacteria; phylum Bacillota; class Clostridia; order Oscillospirales; family Ruminococcaceae; genus Hominimerdicola. Next base: position 2,564 of record JBJERA010000065.1, on the reverse strand, counting down.
TATTATTATGCAAAGCCCATGACTGTTGAAAATTATTCAGCGTATGTAAGCAGTAATACCGTTTTTCATGGCAAAAGCGAGGTTAATTCTGAGCATACTGAAATGCTGTTAATCAATTCTGATATGGAAATTGTTTTCTCAAATATGTTTCAGCCTATGGCATTTTTTGAGTACAAAAACAGAAATCTGGAAATTATAAGAGTTAATGACGCTTATTATGATTTGTTCCATGGTGAGTCATCTTTGGGCTTTTCAATATCTAAAACCAAGGATTTAATTTTTGACGGGCATTATGAGAATATTCTTGACGCATTTGACAAAGCGGTAGCTGACCATACTGCCGTAGACTGTGAATTTGGTATATGTGCCGCAGGAAAGGGCAGCGAGCCAAAGTGGCTCTCTCTGAAAATCAAATATCTTGACACGATAGCAGGCAAACACGTCCTTATGGGAAGTTTTACCGATATTACCGCTCAGAAGCAAATGGATGTGGAACTTCAAAAGTACCGTACAGCCATAAATTCTGAGACAAAAATGTCCACTAAAATGCTTATTGTGGACGATTCTGCGGTGAACAGAGAGTATTTAAAGCTCATGTTCAACAATAAATTTATCACCTATGAGGCGGTAAACGGCAAAGAGGCTTTGGAATTTTTAGAAAAAATTGATAACAATGTTGATGTTATTATGCTTGATATAAATATGCCCGTAATGGACGGATATGAATTTTTAAAGCACCGCAATGCAAACAAACAGCTTTCACATATACCTGTAATTATTATTTCAGCCGACGATACGCCCCAGCAGCAGTCAAGTGTTCTTGCTATGGGTGCAAATGACTATATCGTTAAGCCTTTTGTGGAAGAAGTTGTAATCAGAAGAGTTAATAATGTTATTGAGTCGGACAACAGATTTAAGGATATACTTAAAAGATATAATATGCCTGTAAGAAACAGTAAGACTGACCAGCTTACCGGAATTTGCAACAGCGGTACTGCTGAAAAGCTTATTGACAATATAATGGCAATCAATGATAATCTGCATTGTCTTATTATTCTTGATATTGACGATCTGGCTGCATTAAATGATGAATTTGGCAGAGAAGCCGGGGATAATGTTCTGATAAAGCTTGCGGATTCAATGAAGAAATATTTTCGTGCAAGCGACATAATCGCAAGGATCGGCGATGATGAGATATGTATTTTTATGAATTCAATATCATCTGCGGTTTCTATTGATGAGAAATGCAGACAAATTCAGGAGAATATAGCAACTATGAAATATGACGGAGTAACCAAGGAGGTTACCTGTTGTATCGGAGCGTCGCTGTCCGAGCCGGGCGATAACTTTAAGCAGATATATTTCCGTGCTAAACAGGCGCTTATCCATGCTCAGAATACGGGCAGGGGAATTTCGATTGTTGCGGACACCGGTGAAACAGAATAATAAGGTTGTATTTCTTGTAAAGAGAAAAATCCCCCGAGATTTTAATTTCTCGGGGGATTAATCATACCATTTAGTGGCAACTATGATTTCCACAGCCATGACTTCCGCAGGTGTGACCACTATTGCCATGTTCGTTATCGTGGTGAGAGCAACGAACGTTCGGGTTAAACAACAGATTTCCGTTGATAAAGCTGTTTACTGCCTCATCGGCATTTCCCGAGACTCCGCCAAAAAGCTTAATACCTGCTTCACTGAGAGCCTGCTGTGCACCTCCGCCGATTCCTCCGCAAATTAGAATATCTACATTGTTTGATGAAAGAAATCCTGCAAGTGCACCGTGACCGCTGCCCATTGTGCCCACAACCTCAGAGCTGAGGATTTTTCCGTCAGCAACCTCGTAGAATTTAAACTGTTCACTGTGACCGAAATGCTGGAAAACCATTCCGTTTTCGTATGTTACTGCAATTTTCATCTGAAATTACTCCTCTTAAAAATATTTGTACAAAATAATTATATCACTATTATTGAAAAAAGTCAAATTTCTACATGAAATTAAAAAAAGATTTATTGAAAAATAATTTATTTTATGTTACAATATAATAAAATACCGCACAAAGATGTGTAAATAGCTATTGCTGTCTTTGTGCGGTATTATTTTAACATTATAGGATTTTATGAAAGGAGAAAATTAATTTGGCTTTGTATTTAACCATTGGTGCAGCAATTATAATCTGCTGTGTTGTATTTAACAAAATTTCCAATAAAGTCGGTGTACCAATGCTTTTTGCATTTATTATTCTGGGTATGGTTTTCGGCTCGGACGGAATTTTTAAAATTGAGTTTGAGAATTTTGCTTTTGCGGAGCAGATATGCTCAGCAGCATTAATTTTTATTATATTTTACGGCGGATTCGGGACAAAATGGTCACACGCAAAACAAGTAGCAGTAAAAAGTTTAGTGCTTTCGTCATTGGGAACAATTCTTACATTTGTGCTGACGGGGCTTTTCTGCCACTTTGTTCTGAAATTTTCTCTTGCAGAGGGAATGTTAATCGGAGCAGTTTTAAGCTCTACCGATGCAGCATCGGTGTTCAATATTCTTAGGTCTAAAAATCTTAA
>JBJERA010000064.1:0-12032 GCA_051882035.1 Hominimerdicola sp. | reverse complement strand
ATACATAATATCGTTTGTAGTTATATTATACACTACGATTTTATTTTTGTCAACAACAATTTTTTTATTCGTCATATCTCGTGACGAATTTTATTTTATAGTTAATAAACTGTAAAAATATATTATATATATTGACATTTATATTTAATAATGATATAATAATATTATACAAGTAATGCAAGCATTACTATATTATTGATTGAAACTTTTGAAAGGACGTTGATTTTTATGTTGAATCACTTTATAGTTATGGGACGACTTACAGCAGAACCGGAGGTTCGCTATACCGAAAAAGATAAAATTCCGCTGTGCAGATTTTCAATAGCCTGCACTCGTCCAAAACGTAAAGATTCTGAGCAGGAAACTGACTTTTTTAATTGCGTTGCATGGAGAAACGCTGCGGAAATAGTCAGCAATTATTACAGCAAAGGTGATATAATTGTTATTGTCGGACAACTTCACAATAATTCTTATGTTGACAAGGACGGAAAAAAGCGTATAACTAATGAAGTTTTGGTAAAAGAAATACACTTCACCGGCAACGGAAAAAAGAAGTCTGAAAACAGCGAACAGTTACCGCCGTCACCTGATGGTCTGGAAGGTCTTGCAAACATTAATCTTGATGATTTTGAAGATATTTTTAATGATGAGGGAGTACCGTTCTGATAAGGAGAATAAGCATATGAAAAAATACAAGTGGTATAAAGAATTGGACGAAGATGAAATCAATAAGGAAATTCGTAAAATTGCAAAAGAAGTAGGCATTTTAGAAGATACACTTTTGGGGTTATCCTTAAAAACAAAGGAAAAAATTTTTGTTGAATATTCATATACGGGTAAATTCAAGGTTGTTTATGATATTATGGAGGAGGAAATGGCTGTAAGCGACTTGAATAATGTTGCGGAGCTTATGAAAATTCCTCTCCCTGAGCTTGCAAAACTTCCCAGAGATATTCAGGAGCAGTTATGTGGCTGTTGGTTAATGCTTCAAGGCATGGAGGAAGATGAGTATATTATTAATGAACTTAAAGAAATAATGAAAAGAGGGACTAATGATGAGTAATATTATTGCAATTTGCAATCAAAAAGGCGGAGTTGGCAAGACAACTACAACTTTTAATCTGGGAGCTGCTCTGGCTTTGGAGCATGACAAAAAAGTTTTGCTTATTGACCTTGACCCACAGGCTAATTTGTCAGAGTATCTTTGCTATGACGGAAACTCAGCATTAACAATAACAACTCTCATTTCTGAGGTAGCTGTGAACGCTGTTATTTCAGCGGATACGGTAGCAGAAAGTATCAGGTATAACGAGAAAAACAAGCTGTTTTACATTCCTGCCGACATTAATTTAGCTAATGCTGAAACAATTATGGCAACGGCTCTTGCAAGAGAAACCATTCTTAAAAGAATACTTTCTTCGGAAGTTACAAGTCAGTTTGATTATGTGCTTATTGATTGCTTACCGTCGCTTGGTATTCTGCTCATCAATGCTCTGACCGCTTCAACTGGAATGATTATTCCGGTACAGACACAAAAGTTTTCGCTTGACGGATTGCAGGCTCTTAATTCTTTATATATGCAGATTCGCTCTACAATCAATCCAGAACTCGTTCTGACGGGTATTTTGCCTACAATGACTGATAACACCAATGTCAGTAAAAATGTTCTCAGAACACTTTCTGATAGCTATGACAAGGTGTTTAAAACGGTAATACACAAATCTGTTGAAGCTGCTAAATCATCAGAAAGCGGAAACGCTCTTTGCAAGACAAAGAACAAACTTGGTGAAGAATACAAGGCACTTGCGAGAGAACTTTTAAATGAGTAATGAAGATTGGAAAGATTGTTCATTTACAGAAAAGGAGAAAATTAAAATGGCAGGAACATTTGATTTAAATGCGATGCTTACAGGACCTCAGCTGAGTGTCGCATATAAAAGAGCAGCAGAGGTTGACGCTCAGATTAAGCAGTCGGCTATGCAGGCTCAACAGAACCTTTACGATATGGCTATGGGATTCAAGAAAATGCGTGATGAAAAGCTTTATACGGCTTTGGGATATGAGAATTTCGGCGATTACTGCGAAAAAGAAACTGAAATGAAAAGACAAAGTGTTTATAGATATATAAGCATTGTAGAAAAACTTCCTGAAAATTTGTCACATCGATGTGACAAAATCGGCATGACGAAATTACAACTTCTTACAACTATTGATGACGAACAAAGAGAAAAACTGATTGAAACCACCGACCTTGAAAGCACATCAGTCCGTGAACTTAAAGAAATTATCAAAGACTTACAAACAAAAAACGATGACCTGACGGCTGAATGTCGGCTCGCTGATGTAAAGCGTAAGGAAGAAACCGAGAAACTGGAAGAAAATTTGCAAACCTTGAAAGAAGCTCAAAATACCTACGAAAAAGACCTTAAAAACATGACCGATGAAAAATTAAGGCTTGAAAAGCAGCTTTCCGAACAGCAGAACAATTACAGTATGCACACCAAACGAAGGGAAGAAAAGATTGCTGAGCTAGAACAAAAGATTGACGATTTGAATCAGGAGCTTGAAAATCGTCCGATTGATGTTGCGGTTACTGATAGTTCCGAAGAAATTGATACACTAAAAGCTCAGCTTGAAGAAGCACAGAATGAATTGGAGCAGGCAAGAAATGAGCCTGTATCCAAAAATTTGATAAGATATATGGCTGCATTAAACGGAGCGGAAAAGGCTTTACACGAATTGCTGCTTGCCAGTCTTAATTACAAGAATTGCAAGCATTATGAAGTAAAATCACTTATAGATAAATTTATGAATGATTTTGATAAGTGCTGCAAGGGGGATAATTCATGATATTCTTGAAAATTGCGTTATTTCCATTAAGAGTTATAGCTGTCGTATTGACATTTGTAATTTTTATAATAGCTTGCGTAATAGCTCATGCTATTATGCTGATATCAATTATTTCCGACACCATACTTAATGCAGCTTCATTCTTTTGCGGAGCGTTAGGCTTGATTCTTATATTCTGCCAGTTCTGCACCGACAACACAATGCCTATGCTGCATTTCACAATAGTTGATTTTGCTTTATTCGCTTTATCGGCTTTGTTTGGCTGCATTTCCTTTTGGGGAATAGAATTGTCAATGGCAATAGAAGATAAGGCACAAAGCCTGTTATATTTTGCATTGGGAAAGGATTTTTGATTATGACTGATTATACAAAATTTACTTATAGTTCAACAACTATGGCATACAACAAAAATTCAAGTTCATATATGCCAAAGTTCGGATTGATTAGAAATAACAGCGGATTTTTCAGTATTTTCTGTTTCAATGATAAAAAGCAGGACTATCACAGAATAAACTTTATTCAGAAGTACATAAACGCTCATTTATGTTGGCTTGCTGATAATCATGCGGAACGTATCCAAAGACGGTTGGACGATGGTTCACTTTATCTTTATTTGCGACGTCTGGATAACAGAGCTTGTGCCGTAGTTGACCGTCAGGTAGAGAAGTGGCAGGAAACCGACAAGGAATATTTGCTTGCCAAAGAAACAGGTGATTTTCTCGGAGAAGTTGGACTTTTGAATAATATGATTGCAAAGGCAGAAGAAATAATGTATCCTTGTATTATTTATGCTTAAACGCAAATAATAGAAAATTCTAAGACAACACCGCACAACTATTGTGTGCGGGTAACCGAAAATTGGCAAGTTCAACGTATGCAAAGCCGTTAGGCGGTAGTTGTGCGGTGTTGCCTTAGCTCTTTTAGATTCTTTTATTTATAATATTTTTGATTAATATATTGTGCGGTGCTATCAAAATCTCCATATATAAATTTTTTATTTATTCCTGTTAGATCCAATTCTTTTAAAATGGATTTTTGGTTATGTACTTTTATAGTGATATCAGGTATTACATCTTGAATCATGATTCCTCCCATTACATCATATATTAAATAATCTAAAAAGCCTTGATACAAAAATATACCGCATTGATTTTGGATTCTGTCAAATTTTAATGGAGTTCGATAAATAAGATAAGGTGCTGTAGGAAATGTAATCCTATCTGGTAATTGTTCATACATTACTGCTTCATAAACGTCATCAAAATACAGCATCAAAAGAACAATAAACTCATTAATACCTAAATTTCCTAATACATCATAGTCTGGATAGAATTCTTTGATGAGAGGCGAAATTTTATGAATTGCATTCATTCCATCTTTAAATAAGTTAAGTCTTGAATTTACATAATCTTTACTTTTTTTGCAGTAAGATGACCTATTTGAAAGTGCCATTAATTGTTTTACTAAATCAAATGGATTTTTGCCAGAAAGAAGACCTTCATAGCTATTAAGTATCGACTTATAACCATCTATTACATCTTTATCATGTTTTGCTAACCTACCATAAATATTGATATGTTTTCTGTTTTGGATGGAAAATTTAGTAAGAAAATCTGTAGCATCAACAGTTGAGTCTTTGCTTATAAGATATATGTAACCATTGCTATGTTTAGATAAACTACCATCACATGCAAAATATAAAGCCACTAAAGGTGCAGTTGTAAAATCAATTAAGTTTGTTTTTAATCCATGGTGTTGAGCAAATGCTAAAAAATATTCATTTTGTAAAGAATCTAAGCTATTGCCAACTTCTTGATAATATTCTGACAAAAGATTATTATAAATGTCAGCAAGACCATATGTGTCATTAGTAGGTTTAAAGTTACGAACTAAAGATGATGATATGCATGTATATTTTTGATTTTCACCCCTAAAGTAATAAGATTCTAATTTTTCTGTAGTTATCAAATTAATATATTCTGATAATGATGATATATTAAATATTTTAGTAGACATATGAATTACAACTCCTTTAGATTGTGGATACATTATTGCATTTTGTCAAAAATATTATATTAGTCTGTCGAATAAACTTGAATTTTTTTACTTGGATTTTTTTACTTGAATTAGAGGTTAAACTATATAAGTCTTAAAATGAGTAAAAATCGAATATATACAGTCAAAAACAAATTCTTTCCACTTATAAACTACATATTTTTAGTCATTTTGCAACATTTTTATTATATCACATGTACAATTAAAAAGCCAGCTTTTCCGCTGGCTTTTTAATTGTACAAAATTTAATTGATATTTTGTACGATTTGTGTTATAGTGATATAAAATATAAATTTAAGGAGTGAAATCTATGGTATTATATAAATTTTTTCGCCCTACTGATTGTAGTATAGATAATCTAATTAATCAGCAAATTTGGTTATCAAGGGTTTTTGATTTTAATGATCCATTTGAGGGTAATATTGAATATAATCGAAATCGTTATGCTGCTGAAAGTTTGTTACAATCACAAAATAATCATAGAATTAATCAACATGATAGAGATATATTAGAAAGTATTATTCAGCTTTATGAAACGTCTGAAAATAGTGATGATGCTGATGAAAAAGTAGGTCTTAAAGTTTTAATGTTATCTGAGGATATTAAATGTGAATACTACACAAGAATGGGCTCTTGTGCAAATAAAATAAGTTATATTCATAATGGTAATGCTTTTTTAGTATGCTGTTTTGCTAATTTAGAGAAAGACGAAACTATGCTTGAAAACATGCTTATGTGGACTCATTATGCAGAAAATTTTAAGGGGTTTTGTGTCAGATATGATATTAATGATAATGACCCAATACTGGAAAATTTTTATGATATTATATATAAAGTATCAAATCCTTTAACTTTTTCAGAATTAAATACACTAGTATATAGTAATACTGATGAAGCAGTTAACCTTTATACGAAAAGACTGAATTACAAGCATCCTCAATGGATATATGAAAAGGAGAAGCGTATAATTATTGATACCAATATTTTCGAAAATGATAAATTTAAACATAAAAAAAATGGAGTATTATTGGATTTTTCATACGTTTCCAAAATTTTCTTTGGGTTAAAAATGTATAGTAAAGAAAACGGAAAAGTTGATAGAAGAGGTTTAAAAAAATGCCGGAAAATTATTAATGCATTTAAAGATAGCGACGTTGAAATTCTTTGTACATATAGAGATGAGAATAAAATTAAACTTAAATCTATGTGCTACATTTATGATAAGTTGTTGCGAAAAAAAAATTCATCATTACTGATAAAGCCTTTAGAGATCCTGCGAAAAATTGTATCGGCTCTGCGAAAAAAGTTCTGTAAAATCAACAAATTCAATAAAAAACAAGTCTGAATATCAAATTGTGTAAATGCTAATAATAACCATATTATGGCAGGCTGCAAAAGCACAGGAGATATTCAGGCTCAAAAACAGCTTATCCTAATTTTGGACAAGCTGTTTTTTCTTTATTTTTAATTAATATCATGCATAAGTTCATTAGCAATATCTAATAATTTTTTCTGCCGTTTATCTTCGTTTCCTGCTTTATTGACAATATTCATAAAGTGATTTTCTTCAAAAGAAATACAACGTTTATAAATTTCAGTGTTTGTACGCATATCATCAACACAGAATTCCATTGTTTCTTTTAGAGTTGTTCCCTCAACAGCTTTCTGTTTGTGTGAGGTAAATCTGAAATGATAATTCATATATCCGTTATTAGATAATCGTCTGTATTTGCTGTTCTCAAGTTTGTTACCCTCTTTATCTTCAATAAAGATAAATTTTGTGTTATCCTGTTTGTCTAATGTATTATACAAATCAGTACCAACTATAAATTTTTGTCCGAGTAACGGAGAATGCTGCATACCTATATATGCAAAAATATATGGCAAATTTGCTTCGGTCAGCCACGGGTAACAGTAACCACCACTATTTATGAATTGCATTAAGGCATTGTTCCAAAATGAAAGTGAGCAGTCAATCATAAGTTCCTTTTTGATTACATATATAACTCTGTCAAATTGTGTTTTTAGCAAATTGTACAATTCAATAGTATCTTCTGTTATTTCCAAACGTTCGTCATCTGTTGGCTCACGCCGGTAACTTTTTTTTGAAAAAGGGCAATATTGATACTTGTAATAATTCCATTTCGGAAGTCCGGCAATATCTTTTCCTGTGTGTCGTCCATAAGGAGAACCGGATATTTTTTTATCTATACCTATGAGTTGTATAGGGTTAAGGCATGAGGGACAAATGGCAAATTGCGATACTTTATTTTCTGCAACAGATTGCACATATGGAAATTTATTATTTGTTTTTTCGTTAAACTCTTTTGAGTTGATTTCATATCTGTTAGCTGTTCTTCTTGCCGTTATTTTGAAATACTTCATCAACATACCCCTTTTTATAGTGTTCTTCGTCATAATAAGAAATTTCAGAAATATTGTTACCATATACAAGATTTACCCAACTAAGTGGCAATTTAGGTAAATCACCATTTTCAATAGCAAATTTCAGACATTCCAATACTGTTGATAATCCCATCGAAAACTCGTGTTCTTTGTCCTTGAGCATAAAAACCACCTGTTCAAAGCAATTTTCACAGCAAATTTTCTCTGCATTCTCCACTTCTGCTCTATTAAAAAATATTTCTTTATTGTTATTCATAAATATTATCCCTTCATATTATAACATATTTAATTGAAATGTCAACTTCTGTTCTATTAGGACAAAAGTTGACAAATTCAATCATATTGCCTTATCCTGACCTTTATTTTTATCCCGGCTCTGGCTCTTATTCTTTTTCTTGGAAAGTGTCATAGACATTTTTTTCATTCTTGCCATTTCAAAATAGCAAGTACGTTGCTTATTAGGATTTGCAAGCTTTTCAGCCATAGCAGCCTTATTAAGCTCATCGGTAAGCTCTGTTAAACGCTGTTCCTTTGTTTCAAGTTCTTTCTCCTTTGTAAAAGGCTGTTTAACAATGTGTTTGGCTACATTTACGTCAATAATTTTTTTCTGCAACTCAGTCTTTACATTATCAATTTTCTGTTCAATATTGAAAATTGAACTTTCAAGTCTTTTCAAATTATTTGCAAAAGAAATTGAAAAATCAGAACGATGTATCGAAGCTCCATGAAGTTTTGCAACAATCCCGTTTTCAAGACCTGAATACTCAACAGACAGCGGAAAACCATGGAATGAACCTATTGTAATAGCTTCTCCTACATTAGCTATCATATTTATGCAGGCACTTTCCAAAGCCTTAGCAGCTTCGGTTCTGTCAGTGTATGTAACATTTTTTATCTCAATAGCAAACTTCGGCAGATTTGTTTCCGGATCTATCGGCAAGTTTTTGCAATGCTCCAAGTCAGTTTTAAGATTATCAATCGTGTGATTCATACGCTGTTCAACGGCAGCAAAACTCTTTATTTTATCTTCCATTTCATACTTTGTATTCGTATATTCAGCTTTAAGCAGTTTCAGTTCCTTAACTTCGTTGTCAAGGGACATTTTTTCTTTTATACGCTCATCACCTGTACAGAGTGCCTTGATTTCGGAGTAGTTAAGTGCCTGTTGGTCAACGTCCTCACACTTGCGAACCGGAGCATTTGACGTCTGTATTTGCGAAATAAACTTCTGCTTATTCTCCAAGGTCTGATAAGAGTAAGCGTCGAATGTACCCTTTGTGACATAGCGATAAACATGAACCTTTTCATTCTGATTACCCTGACGAACTATTCTGCCCTTACGCTGCTCCATATCAGCAGGTCGCCATGGAATATCAAGGTCATGAATAGCAATAAGCTTGTCTTGAACGTTCGTACCTGTTCCCATTTTGCCTGTTGAACCAAGCAAAACTCTGACTTCTCCGCTTCTCACTTTCTCAAAAAGTTCTGACTTAGCTTTTTCTGTTTTGGCGGAATGAATAAATGCAATTTCATTTTCAGACACACCTTTTGCCATAAGCTTTGATTTAATATCATCATAAACGCAGAAATCACATTCTTCTTCAAGTGATTCCTTTTCTGCAACTGATTTATTATCATCATCAGTATCGGTAATATTTTCAATAGATTTTTTATTTTTTGCCTTAGATTTATCACTGTGTGGCACTCCTAAATCACAGAAAACAATCTGAGTAAGCTTGTCCTCTTTGGTATCCTGATAAATCTTAAATACGTTGTTTACACACTGATTAAGCTTTGTGTTTTCGTTATCTTCAAAATCAGGATTTATCAGACGAGGGTCAAGACCGAGCTTTCTTCCGTCACTGGTAATACGAAGCATATTATCCTCGGTAGGGTCAACCTTTCCGTCCTGAACATCGTCTGCTCTGTCAGCAAGCTCTTGTACAAGTTCTTTCTGAAAATCAGTTGCTTCTACATTTACAATGTGCATTTCACACTCAGGCACATCAAGGTCGAGCGTGTCAGCTGTGCGAACGTCGGCAACTTGCTTGTACATGGATATTAATTCAGGTAAGCCGGTATAATTGGCAATTCGTGTTCGCTGTTTAAATTTATTGCCGGCAGGAGCAAGCTCCCAGTCGGTTTTCTGTTCTCCGAATACAGTTACCCAATTATCGAAATGCTGTAAATTTTTCGATTTAAGGAAATCATATTCAAGATACCTCATCATAGTGTGAAGTTCCGTAACGCTGTTGCTTAACGGCGTTCCTGTGGCGAATACAATACCTTTTCCGCCTGTCTTTTCATCAAGGTACTGGCATTTCATAAAAAGGTCAAGGGCTTTCTGAGAAGCAGAGGAAGATATACCGGAAACATTTTGCAGCTTTGTTGGTGTAAATAGGTTTTTAAACTCATGAGCTTCATCAACATAAAGCTTGTCAATTCCAAGCTGTTCAAAAGTTATAACGTCGTCTTGATTTTCTTTTTTTAAGGATTCAAGCCTTTTTTCAAGAGATTTTTTTGTACGTTCCATAGCCTTGACTTGGAAATTACTGCCCTCAGAATTTTTCAAGTCCTGTATGCCTTTCACAATATCATTAATCTGGGTATTAAGGATTTTTTCCTGACGTTCCTGCGACATTTTAAGCATGGAAAGCTGAGAATGTCCGATAATAACGGCATCAAAATTTCCTGCTGCAATTTTTGAAAACAAAGCTTGTCTGTTATCTTTACTAAAATCAGCATTTGTGGCAACAAGAATATTTGAGTTAGGATAAAGCTTGCGGAAATCACTGCCGATTTGCTCGGTCAGATGATTAGGTACTGCAAAGAGTGATTTTGTACAAAGTCCAAGTCTTTTGCTTTCCATAGCCGAAGCTATCATTTCAAAAGTCTTGCCTGCACCAACACAATGAGCGAATAATGTATTACCGCCAAAAAGAGAATGAGCAACAGCGTTCTTCTGATGAGAGTGAAGCTGTATTTCCGAGTTCATTCCCGGAAAGCGTAAATGACTTCCGTCATACTCTCTTGGACGTATTGAATTAAACAAATCATTGTATCTCTGAACAAGTTCAGCACGTCTTTCAGGGTCTTTGAAAATCCAATCATTCCATGCAGATTTTATTTTTTCAGCTTTTCTTTGTGCTAACTTTGTGGCTTCTGGGTCAATAACATATTTTTTCTTGCCGTCAACATAAACCTTTTTATTAATTTTAGGGTCTTTCAGGTTTAATAAGTTTTCCATAATATCATATGCATTCATTTTCGCAGTACCAAATTCTTTTGTAACTTTAACAGATTTATCCGCAGAACTGTTGCATATTTCCCATTCGCATGAATACGGAGAATAATCAACTGTAATGTCCTTTAATTTACGCTGCCAAATACCTTTTTTACCGTTCTCACGATGATAATAAGGAGTATCAAATGTTTCATAGATAAATTGCTGATAATATTTTTTATCAATCCATGTTGCTCCGATTTTTACATCAATATCGCCTGCCTTTAACGGTTCAGGCATAGCACCTTTCAGAGCTTCAATATTATCTTTCATTCTGCTGTCACCGTTATTTAAAGCAGTTTCGGCTTCTGTAAGCTTGACTTTTATATCGCCTGAAAGATATTCGGAAGCGGATTGATATTCGTCCGTTCCCGGAACAGGATATATTTCACCATGTAACTCATCAATCAATGCTGTTCTCGGCAAATCTGTAAGCTTCTCCATATATGAAAAGTCAACCTTTGCTTTCTCTGCAATGGACAGCATAAGTGCTTCAAGAGCTGTATCAACATGGCTGACAACTTTTGCAGGCTTAATGGTTCGCTTGGTAAAAAGGTCTGATTTTTCAATCAGCTTATTATTTTCAATTTTCTTTTCAAGTGCAGCCACAAGCGAGTAGGAAATATCATCTTTCAGCATAGACTTATTGGTTCTGCCATGCAGCAGCTTATATTTTTTATTAAAGCTGTCATACAAGGTGTTAAGCTTTGCTTGTAAGGCTTCTATTTCGCTGTCTGGCTTGTCCTGTTCCTGAGCGGTAAGCAAGTCACGAGTACAATCACGAAGCTGTATAAACGCTTTTATGCGGGCATACGCAGCTTTATCTTCTTTGTTGCTGCTGTTGCTATATTTCAAAGTACATTCGTTTTCACTTGTTTTAAAATATATATTGTTGTTAAAATCAAAATAGCTGTAATTACGCAGTTCAGGCGGTATCTGAACTGTCTGATTATCAATTTTTGCATAAACTTCTCTTGCTGGTTCTTTGCTTATGTTGGCAGAAAGCTTTGAAACAGCATTCTGAATCTGTTCTTTGAGGTCTGTACTATCATCAGCAATAACCATTGTACCGCTGCCGTAGAGCTTGTTGCCCTCGATTACTGTGCCAAGCACCATATCCGGATTTTCAGCAAAATATTTATTGATAGGCAAACCGTCAGCTGTTTCACCAATATGTACCCAATCAGGAATATCAGACATTTCAGCAACAGATTTATGGCTGTTTTTTTGCAAAAAGATAATATCAGTCGTTACCTCTGTTCCTGCATTATCTTTAAATGCACCATTCTTTCCACCCGGCAGACGTATTGCTCCGATAAAATCGGTTTTGTCTGATAAAGCTAGTCTTGTGGATTCATCACGCTTGTCAAGTGTGCCGGCAGATGTAACAAATACCACAATTCCGCCGTCTTTGACTTTATCAAGCGTTTCTGCAAAG
>JBJERA010000063.1:0-2806 GCA_051882035.1 Hominimerdicola sp. | reverse complement strand
TTCCAAGGAAAATAAAGAATAAAAATGTTACAGCAATAAAATCCTTAAATAATTTTTCAAATTCTTTTGCAAAGGTTAAGAAAATACATATACCTTCAACTGTTAAAGTTATTAAGTCTACCTCTGTAGATGAACTTGAATATTTGCAGGAAATAAAGGTTGATAAGAAGAATAAGAAATATTCTTCAAAGGACGGAGTATTGTTTAATAAGAAGAAAACTGTTTTGTATTCATACCCTAGGTGTAAATCAAACAGCACATACACTGTGCCTTATACTGTAGTAAGGATAGATAATAAATCCTTTTCCAGAAGTCTTGTGAAGTCTGTGAAAATGTATAATAATGTTAATAAAATAGGGAACGGCGCCTTTTATTTCAGCAGGTATCTTTCAAATGTAACCTTGTCAAAAAATCTTACTTTTATTGGTAAAGAAGCCTTTTGTTCAACATCAATTAGTAAGATTACCATACCTTCTACAGTAACCAGAATCGGAACAAACGCTTTGGGATTGTGGAGTGCAGGCGGTTCAACAGGACATGTTTTTCTTAATAACTGCACAATAATGGGCAAGAATTATTCTACAGCTTATTGGTACGCTATGTATAATAAAATACCTTTCGTTGCCATATAGGTATGCAAGTGCTTTTAAATGGGGAAGTATAATGAAAATTGTAATTGTGGACGATGATAATAATTCATTGGAAAGGCTGAAAAACGTCTTAATAAATGAGTATGGAGATTTTGTAGAGTCTGTTGAAGCTTATAATAATCCATTGAATTTTATTAACTCCAAGAGTGAATTTGACCTGCTTTTTCTCGATATAGAAATGCCACAGATGACGGGAATAGAGCTTTCCAAAAACAAACTTCTTCTCGGAGCTAATATTGTATTTGTAACAGCAAAGGAATCCCTTGTTTTTGATGCTTATAACGAAACAAATGCCATAGGGTTTATCAGAAAGCTGCACCTTAAAGAGGATTTAAGTATTATAATGCAGAAGCTTACAAGTAAAGATAATTCTTCCAAAGCTGTTTTAGTAAAGCGTGAAAAAGGAATAGTAAAAATCTTCTATGATGATATACTGTATATCGAAAATCAGTCAAATGACATTATTATTCATACACGACACGGTAACTATAGCAAGAGGTATAAAATTTCCGATTTAGAAAAGGAACTTACGGATTCAGGCTTTATAAGATGTCACTTAGGATTCATTGTTAATTTGAAATATATTGAATACATAGGCGATAAGGATATAACCTTAGAAGGTGGCGAGAGAATACCCATCAGCAGAAAAAGGATTAAACTTGTTAAGGAAAAGTTCCTCAGAATAAATGGGGTATAATATGGTTAGCTTAACTTTTACTTTAATTAATTATGCGTTTTACATTATTCAGGCAGCAGCATTTGTAACCTTTTCCTGTAAGATTTTAACTCCAAAACTAAACAGTTCTGTAAACTTTTATGTAAGTGCTGTACCTGTCAGTCTGTTATTTGGCTCGTTTCTGGTGTTCAATAATATTCAATATACTTTAGGATATATTGAAATAATCAGCTTTTTATTAATTATGTGGATATATGCGTGCAGTTTGTTTAAAAACAACTTGCTCTTGCGAGTTTTTGTACCTGTATTTTCATACATTTTATATACAGCAGTAGTTATTTTCTATTATTTTTTTGCATCGGTAGTTTTGAATGTAGATTGGTACAATCTTATTCTATCAGATAAGGTGTATAATTTAGTTGCTAAGCTGATTATAAATTTGACGTTCGGTTTTGCTCTGTATCTTGTGTATAAATTCTGTAACTACAGGATCAGCCTGAACAGCTTTTCAGAATATATTTTCTATGTGATTCTTCCGATAATTACATTTGGTATCATCTTTCTTTCATTTATTATTGCCACAGACGGAAAGACCTCTCATTCAGCGATGATTTCTTTGGGAGTTATTTCAGTAGCAATGGTATTTGTTTCTGTACTTGTAATGAGCTTAATGCTTAAAGCTGCATATAGCAATAGGGTAGAGTCCCAAAACTATATTATGAAAAAACAGCAGGAGCAGTATAGGGAAAGAATTATTGAAGCAAATAAAAGCCTTGAAGAAATAGCAGTAATCCGTCATGATATGAAAAACAAGATACTTTGTATCGGAGAGCTTCTCAAAAATGAAAATTATAATGAGGCTATTCAGATATGCAGTGAAGTAAAATATCAGCTTGAAAAAGCAACAGTGCTTTTTAATACAGATAACCCATATTTGAATTCAATTCTTAACATTACATATAAAAAAGCCAAAGAAAACAATATTGATATTAAGATTACGGTAACTTGTAGTTTTCAAGGTATCGGCAGTACGGACATTGTTGCACTAGTCGGTAATGTGTGTGATAACGCAATTGAGTACCTTTCTTCAATTGAGGGCGAAAGAAAACTTGAATTAAAGCTTTTCAAAAAAGGCAGCTACTATTTTATTTCAGCAAAAAATAATATTGTTGAGTCAGTTCTCCATAAGAATCCAAAGCTAAAGTCCACAAAAAATGATAAGGTTTTTCACGGTCTTGGTATTAAAAATATCCGAACAATTGCAAAAAAATATCAAGGCAGTGTAGATATTTCTGAGATAGACAGCAGTTTTCTTATAAATATAATGCTTGAAATTCCTATGAAACATTAATTCCCTATAAAGAAAAAAGTTCCTGAGAAGTTACTGCTTCTCAGGAACTTTGTCAAATTTAAAATGTATAGCACTTATTTACTCTCAATGTTTGGTTTCTGTTGTATTACGCACTTCTGTATAACAGAA
>JBJERA010000062.1:0-12192 GCA_051882035.1 Hominimerdicola sp. | reverse complement strand
GATTATATATCTTCACTAATGCCGTTTCTGATATAATGGAATAAGTATTGCTGTGCAATACCCTCAAAGCCTTTTACACAGTCGGGAAGTCCGTTTGGATACCATTTTTCCATCACTCGCTTAACCCATACGTCTTTTGGGAACGCTTCTGTGCGATAAAATCCGAACAGCAATGCACATTCGGCTACTTTTGGTCCCACACCCTTGATTGTCATAAGGGCTTTTCTTGCGTCCTCAATGGGCATTTCTGCCACGCTGTCGAGATTAAGCTCTCCGCTGTTGATTTTGCTTACAGCGTCAACAAGATATTTTGCACGAAATCCTGCACGGAGAAATCCAAGACTTTCAACAGTTTCTTCCGACATATCAGCACTTGACGGATAACCGCCGTAATTGTCGCAAAGCCTGCCGATAATGCCTTTAATTCTCGGAATATTATTGTTCTGGCTGATTATAAAAGAGGATAAAGCCTCCCACTTATCCTGCTTTAAAATGCGTATTCCTCCTGCAAAATTGCAGGCTTTGGACAAGGTTTCGTCCTGACAGAAACGCATTTTAAGCTCCTTGTAGTCGGTTGAAAGGTCAAAATAATCCGCCCATATATTAAGAAAATCTTCCTCGGTTGTATTATGAAGTCTGAAAACCTCAGGTTCTTCCTCAGCGGAAATAACAAGAGGCTTATTAAGAAAAGCTCCTTTGTAAGTATTTTCTGTGATTTTCTCCCAACGAAAAGCCTGTCCGCAGTCAAGAGTTTCGTCAAGATTGAAGTCCGATTGTTTCAGAAGAATGTCCTTGCCGTCCTTTTTGAAATCCATAATTTTTATTCAGCCCCTTGCAAAAAGTAATTGAACATATTATACTATATATAAGCAAATTTTTCAACCCGAATTGATTAATTTTAAATAGAAAGGACAAGACTATGAGAGAAAGTATTCTGACAATTCCTGTAACTGATGTGTTTGAACCAAAATGCGGCTGCCCAATATGCAATCTGAGAAACACTTTGGAAAGCAGGGCGGTTGAGTATATTATGGGAGCAGCTATGATGGAGCCTGACGTGCGAATGGAAACCAACAAGCAGGGCTTTTGCAAAACTCATTTTGAGCAGATGAGAGCCTGCAAGAATAGGCTTTCACTAGCCTTGATTTTGCAGTCACATTTACAGGATATGCAAAAGCATATTTTTGCCAAAAAAGGCTTGTTTGAAAGCAAAACCGCCAAGCAGAAAAAAGTTTCTGAGGTAAATAATGAGTGTTTTGTCTGCTCAAAAATTGAGTGGGGAATGTCAAGAGTAATGGTGACAATTTTTGAAATGTACGAACAGCAGAGTGAATTCAGGGAACTTTTTTTAGAGCAGGAAATGCTTTGTCTGCCACATTATGAATTATTGGTTGGAATGGCGGCTGACAATCTTGACAAAAAAATACAAAAGCGTTTTATTGACGATTGTACGACTCTTACCACTAAATACCTGAAAATTCTGGAAGAAGATATTTCTCATTACTGCAAAATGTATGATTACCGCAATACGGTTAAGGACGCCGACTGGGGCAACTCAAAGGATTCTATCGAAAGGGCAATCAGATTTCTGACCACAAGGTAAAAATTGTGTTATTCAAATTTGCATAAGAGTACTGAATTTTGTACAGCAATGAACATCTGCCGAAATTAATGGGTTTTAAATAATATTAGGGAATTTTTTAGTACCGGACAGATTTTTTGAATGATTTCCGCCGAACAAATTCATAATAGCATTTTTCCTTTTATTTATCGGCAGAGTAAAAATAGCATTGAAAATCTCAATTATATCTTAATGAAATATTCATATATGCAAGTGTATTATTTGCATGAAAATGGCAAAACTTAAACGGTTAAGTACATATTTTTGAACAGTGACTATTTTTCAACAGTTTTCAACACTGTGGAAAAACCGTAACTTTTCAACCTTTTCAACAGAGTTTTCAACAATTTTTAAGCTTTCAGCGTTAAAAACTTATAGTTTTCAACAATTTGCTGTTGAAATGTTGAATAATTTTCTTTCTGCTGCCAATTATATACATAAAAGATTAATAAGTGGATATTGGAGGATTTTCAGTTTATGATAAAAGGCATTAATAAACAAATCATCGAGATTAAATGTACAAATAATGAATACTTTGAAAAAATACTATTGTTTGTAAACAGTGAGAAAAGCAATGTTCCGAGAGATTTTCTAGCGAAACAGGCAAATAATGTTTCATGTCAGTATCTTACCGAATATAAGAGAAAAAGCTTTCTGAAACGCCCTGGGGTTCAGCTTGCACTTATGGCAGGTTTGTTCGTTATTGTAACAATTCTGCTGGTTTTATTGGTTATGCTTTTTTAGAGGCTGTTGCTATATTGTTGAATATTATCAATAAAATTTGTTCAAAATGTCCAAAGTAAAAAAAAATCCTTAAAGGCTATTGGCTTTTAAGGATTTTTGTGTTATAATTTATTTTGGTATGTTTTTGATTAATTTGAATGAGGAAGAAAAATGTATAAAAAAAATGAGCGGCGTAAAAATGCCGATTTTGATGACAAAAATCAAAATGAATTGATTATAGGAAGAAATCCCGTTATCGAGGCCTTGAAGGCTGATAAGCTGATTGATACTATTTTTGTCAATCCTGAGGCAAAAGGCTCAATTTCGGTGATTTGCCGTCTTGCCAAAGAGAAAGGCGTTCTCGTAAAGCAGGTGAATGAGGTCAAGCTTAACAATATGTCCGGCGGAGCGTCACATCAGGGCGTTATTGCTATGGGTGCTTGCGCTGAGTATGTTGAGATTGAGGACATTCTTAAAATCGCTCAGAATAAGGGTGAAGAGCCTTTTATTATTATCTGTGATGAGATTGAAGATCCTCATAATCTTGGTGCTATTATACGAACTGCTGAGGCTGCGGGTGCTCATGGAATTGTTATTCCGAAACGCAGAAGTGCCTCGCTTAATCATACGGTTTTCAAAACTTCCGCAGGTGCTGCAAGCTGGCTGCCTGTTGCAAGAGTAGCGAACCTTGCGTCGGCTATTTATTATTTGAAAGAAAACGGCGTGTGGATTTACGGTACCGACGGTGCAGGCGAAAGCTATGACAGTGTTCGTCTTGACGGAGCAATCGGGCTGGTAGTTGGCTCTGAGGGCTTTGGCATGGGACGTCTTATTAAGGATAAATGCGACTTTTTGCTGAGTCTGCCAATGGCAGGCAAAATTACTTCGCTTAATGCCTCTGTTGCCGCAGGAATTTTCATGTATGAGGCGGTAAGGCAGCGTAAATTGAATAAATAGGTTAGGGAGTGATAAATTTTGGCTGAAAAGTTTTCGATAGATGACATTCTCAATGAATATAACGGAAAAGATTCGGATGATTTTGAAGAAACCTCAAATCATGTTAAAAAGGATTTGAAGCTTTCCGATGATATAAACGGAGATATTTTTTCTTCTGAATATGTTGAGCGAAAAGAGAAAAGCTCTGTGATTGAGGATGATGAGTCTGATTATGACCCTGTGCGTGCTAAGGATTTTGATGATGAAATGGCTCAGCAGGAGGCATTAGCCGCCGAGAAAAAACGCAGGGCGAAAAAGGCTCAGGAAAATGCCGCAATGATAAGCGGTATGGTCAAGCAGAAGAGAGGCACTAAGAAAAAACCAAGACGCAGTACCAATGCATCTCCTGTTAATCGTGCAAACATAAAGGACGTGCATATGGGCTTGACGGGAAAGATTATTCCGAAAACGGAGGAGTTTGACAGGGCGGAAATACCTGATGACGCAAGCTTTGAAGAAAAGTCGGAGATGATTTCTGAACGCAGGAAGAAAAAGGTCGATAATTTTGTTCTTGACACGGATATTTCGGAATTGAATGAATTAGAGGACGATTTCGAGGACGAGGTTGAAGAGGTTGTAGGAAATGAGTTTGAAAAGTTTTCTGACGCTCCTAAAATACTTTCGGATATTTTGCAGGTTAAGAACAATTTGTTCGTAAGACTTTGTGTACTGTTGTGTACCGGAATTTTTAGTGTTCTTATTACTGTCGCAAACGATTTTGGAATGCCTCTTATAAAGACTTTTGACCGCTCGATTACTCCGGGAGCGTATTTGTTTACCAATACTATTCTGGGGCTGATTTCCATTGCTGTTTCATATACAGTTCTGGCATCGGGAATAAAGAATATTTTTAAAAGAAAAGCTGACTGCGATTCAATGGCGGCTATACCGATTTTTGTGACGGTTGTTTCGGGAATTATAAATCTTTTCAATCCTGAATCAATTCGTGAGGAATTTTATCACGTTTATATTTCCGCAGCTATTGTAGGGTTAATTTTCAATACAATCGGAAAAATGATGATTGTCAAGCGTACGGAACAGAATTTCCGATATGTTTCGGAGGAATATGACCGATACGCTTTGAGTATGGTTAATGATGAAGACATTGCGGCTAAGTTTACTAAGGGTGCTTTGAATGATTTCCCTGAGCTTGCAACAATGAGAAAAACCGAGTTTGTTGAAGACTTTATGAAGAACAGCTATTCTTCCGATGCCTCTGACGAGTTTGCCAAAAAGGTAAGTCCGTTGGTGCTTATTGCAGGGCTTGTGATTGGACTAATTTCCTTCTTCCTTGATAAGAATGCGGCAAGTATTGCTGAAAAAGCTTATGTGGCAATGGCGACTTTCTCAGGAGTTGTGACAATGTGTTCGTCTGTCGCTTTGATGCTTGTGGTAAATGTTCCGATGGGCAGAGCCTCTAAGAAATATTTGTCATATTCAGCTGTTATGCTGGGTTATTCCGCTGTTGAAGAGTATGCGGATACAAACTCTGTCCTGGTTGAGGCTGAACAGCTTTTCCCTAACGGAATGGTAGATTTGGTTAATTTAAAGCTTACCTCCACGACTTCCGTTGAGGAATGTATTCTTATGGCGGCAAGCCTTTCATGCCATGCAGGAAGTGTATTAAAGCCTACCTTCTATAAAATGCTCAGGGGCAAGACTGAAATGCTTTATCCTGTTGAAAGCTATATTTATGAGGACGGTCTTGGACTTTCAGGCTGGATTGAGAACAAGAGAATTCTTCTTGGTAACAGACAGCTTATGGAAAATCACTCTATCGAGGGACTTCCTACTGAGGCTAAGGAAAAGGAATATGCTAAGGATAATATGATAGTTTATCTGTCAATTTCAGGTGTTGTTACGGCTCTTTTCGTAGTAAGAGTAAATTCCAGCATTTCCGTTTCAAGATGGATGCAGGAGCTTGAAGGCGAGGGAATTACAACCGTTATCAGAACAGTAGACAGTTTTCTTTCGATAGAACTGCTTTCAAAGCTTTTTGACGTTATGCCGACTTCAATTAAGCTTTTACCTTTCAGATACCATAAGGATTACGAAAAGGAAACAGGATATGTTCCCAGAATGTCCTCATCAATGCTTTGCAGCGGCCATTTTCCATCATTTGCAATGCTTTTGTGCGGAGCAAAGAGGCTCAAATTCGTTTCCAATCTTGGTATTGCGGTTCAATTCGGAGCTATTGTATTGGGTGTTCTATTGTGCCTGATAATGCTTGTAACAGGTGCATTTGCAAAGATTACACCTACCGTAGTGTTGTGTTACAATCTTATATTTGTAGCTGTTACACTGCTGATACAGCAAATAAAAAAATTATAACGCAATAAATAAAGACGAGAGAAATTTTTAAGTTTCTCTCGTCTTTTTATTTGTGAATATTACCAAGGCTGAACTGTTCCAACAATTTCGGAAATGTTCTTTATTCCATTGTCATCGCACCATTTATTCATTCCGTCTATTATTTCAATAGGAGCGTATGGATTTGAGAAAATAGCCGCACCAACCTGAACAGCAGACGCACCTGCCATCATCATTTCGATAGCGTCCTCCCAAGTGGAAATTCCGCCCATTCCCATAACAGGAATTTTAACAGCATTTGCAACCTGCCATACCATTCTTACTGCAACGGGGAACACCGCAGGACCTGAAAGTCCGCCTATATTGTTTTTGAGAATAGGACGTCTGTTTCTAATGTCAATTCTCATTCCAAGAAGAGTGTTGATAAGTGAAACAGCGTCTGCACCGTTTGCCTCAACCGACTTTGCAATGTCGGTAATGCTTGTTACATTAGGCGAAAGCTTAACCATAAGAGGCTTGTCCGTAGCCTTTTTAACTGCCGCAGTAACCGCTCCTGCAACTGTGCAGTCCGTTCCGAAAGCGGCTCCGCCCTGCTTTACGTTAGGACAGGAAATGTTAAGCTCAATCATGTCAACAGCTGTACCGTTAAGCTTTCCGGCAAGCTCTGCACATTCCTCAACGGAAGAACCTGCAATGTTAGCGATGATTCTTGTGTCCTTTGTCACGAGATTAGGCAGTTCATAATTAAGGAATTTCTCTACACCGCCGTTTTGAAGTCCTACGGAATTCAGCATTCCGCTTGGAGTTTCAGCAATTCTTGGACCGGGATTTCCTTGTCTTTCATGAAGTGTAGTACCCTTGACTGAAATTCCGCCAAGCTTTGAAAGAGGATAAAAAGCCTCATATTCTCTGCCGTATCCGAATGTTCCGCTGGCGGGAACAACCGGATTTTTAAATTCTATTCCTGCAAAATTAACTTTCAAATCAGCCATTGAAATCTACCTCCTTGCTGTCAAATACAGGGCCGTCCTTGCATACATGAGAGAAGATTTCCTTGCCGTCCTTAACAGTTCTGCATACGCAGCCAAGACAAGCTCCGACGCCGCAAGCCATTCTTTGTTCAAGTGAAACCTGAGTTTCGATTTTCTGATCCTCAGCAAGCGTTACAATAGCTTTCAGCATAGGCATAGGACCGCAGGCGTAAATAATGTCAGGCGTTTGCTGCTCTAAACATTTTTTCAAAGCGTCGGTAACGAATCCGTGAATTCCTGCTGTGCCGTCATCTGTGCAAAGAATTGTGTCTGCACCCATAGCCTTGAAATCCTCCTGCAAAATAGCAATTCCCGCAGTTCTGAAACCGCTGATCACAGTTGCATTTTCACCGTATTCCTTAGCAATTCCAACCATTGGAGGAGTACCGATTCCGCCGCCTATGCAAATTGCTTTCTTGCCTTTTTCAAGAACCTTAAATCCTTTGCCCAAAGGAGCGATAATATCAATCAAGTCACCCTTGTTAAGTCCTGAAATTTTCTCAGTACCCTTGCCTCTCACTTCAAAAACAAGTCTGATTGTACCGTTTTCCTTGTCAATATCGCAGATTGAAATAGGTCTGCGGAGGAAAAATCCCTCAGCAGTAATCTGTGCAAACTGACCTGCCTCAGCTGTTTCGGCAATGTGAGGACATTTAACTGTAATGTCAAAAATCCCCTTAGCAATAGCCGATTTTTTTATTATCGGATATTTACCCTGCTTGTACATTTTATAAAATCATTCCTTTCATAATATTTTGTAAAACGTCTTAATACAAATGCAGGCGGAAAACTCCGCCTGAACAAAATTAATTTATAATAACCCTATTTTTTCCTTCTTTTTTAGCAGTATAAAGATTTTTATCAGCCATTTTAAGCATTTCCTTAAAAGAAGAAAATGGTTTGCGACAATAAAAAACTCCAATGCTGGCAGTAAATTTTATTCCCATAACGCTTGCATTCATTATTTCTATCCTCAGCGACTCGGTCATATTCAAAATTTCGTCTTTTGAATAATTTTCAAAAAGCAGTAAAATTTCTTCTCCGCCGTATCTGAAAGCAATAGAATTTTTATTTTTGCTCCTTGAAAACTTTTTTACAGTTCTTCCAATCAGCTTTAAACATTCGTCGCCTGTAAGGTGACCGTAGGTGTCATTGATCTGCTTGAAATCATCAATATCAAGAATGGCAATAGCTAATGAATTTTTTTGCGTAAAGTCGTAATCTTCAAGATAAGAATCAAGATATGCTCGATTGTATAGATTTGTAAGCGTATCTACCTCAGCTTTTTGCTGAAATTGATTCTTTAAAGCAGTCAGCTTTCGACTTTGCTCAAGCTCGTAAAGCTTGGCACAGTATCTATGCACAGAAAAAATAAACACAGTTACTGTAAGCAGCAGCGAATTAATAATTTTAGCCGCCAACTCAATATCAAAGCCAAGATAAAATGCGCCGCCTATGTAAATTATCAGACATTCGATAATAAAAATCGGCAGAACTTTTTTCGGTTTGTAATACAAAAAACACATTTCAATGCAGCCGCCCACAAGTGTGTTGAAATTCTGGATATAGTGAATATCAAGACAAGTGAGAACGCCTGCAAAAATGTAGTTTATACAAACAAAAGCAGTTACAATTTTGTCAATTCTGGCTGCATTTCGTTCAAGAGAAACGCCCAACTTTCTAATAATCAGCATTGTAATAACCGAATATATAATTTTGAAAATGTAAATTCCAAGATATATCCAGTTTCCAATAACGTTCTTGCTCAGAATATAAACAACTGTTGAGGCAATAAGAATACAGTCAAGCAATGATAAAAAAATGCAAATTATAGGAAATATGTTTACATTAAATTCTGCAATTTCTTTGGAGTAATCTTCTCCTGCTGACGTTTTAGGAAAAAGATTTTTGATTGATTGCGTCATGTTAAAAACAAGATCCTTTTACATATATTACTCGATGGTTATTTTAGGCAAATAAGAAATGATATCCTCCTTCATGCGGATAACCTCTCGTCTTGCAGCCTTTGCAAAATCGTGCTCGTCGCAGTTCTCTTCGTTTTTGTATGCGCACATAACACCTCTTGAAGAATTAACGATTGCACCAAGACCATGTTCGTCAAAAGCCTTTGATACTCCTTCAGCTCCACCGCCCTGAGCTCCGTAACCGGGTACAAGGAAAAATGTATGCGGCAAAGCCTTTCTCATTTCGGAAAGTTGTTCGGGATAAGTTGCTCCAACTACTGCTCCAACTCCGGAATAACCGTATTTTCCAGGCAATTCCTCGCCCCACTTTTCGCACATATCACCCATTGTGGCATAAACGGTCTTGTCGCCTATTTTCAAATCCTGTAATTCTCCGGAGGACTTATTTGAAGTCTTTACAAGCACGAAAATACCCTTATCAAGCTCCTTGCACACATTAATCAGCGGATTAATTCCGTCAGAGCCAAGATAACCATTTACCGTAAGAGCGTCTGCACCGAAAGCAGAAATCTTTTCTCCACCAACGTCTGTAAGTCCAAGATGAGCGGCAGCATAAGCCTCCATTGTTGCACCGATGTCATTTCTCTTGCCGTCGGTCATAACAAACATACCCTTTTCCTGAGCGTAAGAAATAGTCTTATAAAGCGTCTTAACACCCTCGTAACCGTACATCTCATAATAAGCAGCCTGTGGCTTAATAGCAGGGCATATATCGTGGATTTCATCAATAATAGCTTTGTTGAAATCAAGAATAGCCTTAGCCGCAGCCTTTAAAGTTTTGCCATATTTCTTGAATTTCTTTTCCTTGATAAACTCAGGAACATATTCAAGCTTAGGGTCAAGACCTACAACAGACGGATTCTGAGTCTTTACAATATTTTCTATAAGTCTGTCAAATGACATAATATTTCCAGCCTTTCGTAATTAATTAAGCGCAAATACTATTTTACCCTTGCAAATCGTGTATATAACTTTACCCTTAAATTTTTCGTTCTTAAAAACGGAATTTTTAGATTTTGAATATAACTTGTCTTTATCGACAACCCATTCAAAGTCAGGGTCAAAAACAGCAAGGTCGCATCTTTCGCCAACAGCGATTTTTGCAGGTTGGGTTCCCATAATTTTTCTTGGATTAACCGACATAAGTTCGGCAATCTTTAAAAGGTCGCACTTTCCCGAATGGTAAAGCTTTGTAAGAGTTGCCGCAAGGGAAGTTTCAAGTCCCACAACGCCGTTAGGTGCTTTCTCAAAATCCGCCTTTTCCTCAGCCGAATGTGGTGCATGGTCGGTAATAATGCAGTCGATTGTTCCGTCAAGAACAGCCTCTTCAATCGCTTTTCTGTCCTCTTCGGTTCTCAGAGGAGGCGACATTCTGTAATCAGCGTCACGGGCAAGAAGTTTTTCATCAGTATAGGTAAAATAGTGCGGAGCTGTTTCGCAGGTCACCTTCACGCCGTCTTTTTTAGCAGCTCTGATAATGTTTACAGAACCTTTTGTAGAAACGTGAGCAATATGAACATGAGCGTTACAGCTCATTGCAAGAGCAATCTCTCGTGCGGTAATATAATCCTCAGAGGCTCTGTCCATGCCTTTTACTCCAAGCTTTCTAGAAATTTCGCCCTTGTTGATAATTCCGCCGTTAATGATATTCAAATCTTCACAGTGAGAAATCACAGTAAGCCCATTGTCTACCGAAAGTTCAAGAGCCTGACGCATTAACTCTGCATTTATAACAGGACGTCCGTCATCTGAAACAGCCTTTACGCCCGCCTTTATAAGCTCATCATAATCGCAAAGTTCCTCGCTTTTCATGCCCTTTGTGATGCAACCCACAGGATAAATGTCAATTCCTGTTTCCTCAGCCTTGTCAAGAATGTATTTTACAGTTTCAGCATTGTCAATAACCGGCTTAGTATTCGGCATACAGGCAACTCCGGTAAAACCTCCTGCCTTAGCCGCCATTGCACCTGTGATAATATCCTCTTTATAGGTAAGCCCAGGGTCACGCAGGTGAACGTGCATATCAAAAAGTCCGGGCATAGCGCAAAGCTTACCATTACCGTCAATTACATTGTCACATTCTTCGTCAATTTTTCCTATTTTGGTGATAATACCATTTTCTACTGCTATGTCCGTCAGACCGTTTAAATCGGTCTGAGGATCAACAGCAATAATATTTTTTATTAGTAAATCCATTATTAAAATTACCTTTATCTTGAATGATATACATTTGTTTCATTATCTGTTCTTTCACATTTATAGACTTCGTCAGAATCAGAGTAAATGAAACTGCATGTTGCCTTTTCGCCCTTTTTAAGCTCTTCATCAGAAGGAACTTCAAGCAAAGTATAGGAGAGGGTTGTAAAGAATTTCAATTTGTAATTAATATCTACGCTTTCATCTCTGTTCTTAGGAAAAACCAAAAGCTTAACCTGATGAGCGTCTTCGTCTACCTTAAAATAACCCTGTGCAATAGACGCTTCTGTGTCAGTGTAATACATTTTGAAATCACCGTCGGAACTAAATACAAAAGTTACATTTTCTTCTTCGTCAGTCCAGATACCGTCAATAAGTTTACGGCTGTCGCCAACTCGTGATGGCTGGTTGAAAGCGTATGTAGCTACGATAACACCTGCTACAATAAGAACTACGAACAACAGTCCCAAAAAAGTTGACATGATTTTCTTAAAAACCTTCATAATCAAAAACCTCCATAATTTTAAATTATCATTCTATAAAAATTTTGCGGGGTTACTTTTTGATTTCAAGAATTGCGCCTTTGTTTGCAGAAGTTACCAATGACGCATATCTTGCGGCATAGCCTGTTTTGATTTTAGGTTCTTTTGGAACCCAGTTCTTCTTTCTTTCTGCAAGTTCTTCATCGGAAACTTTCAGTTCAATGCTGTGGTTGTTGATGTCAATGGAAATAATATCGCCCTCCTGTACAAATGCAATAGGGCCGCCCATTGCAGCTTCAGGACAAACGTGACCGATTGCAGCACCTCTTGTTGCGCCGCTGAAACGTCCGTCAGTAATAAGTGCAACTGTTGAGCCGAGTCCCATACCCTGAATAGCAGAGGTTGGGTTAAGCATTTCTCTCATACCAGGTCCGCCCTTAGGACCTTCATAACGGATAACAACAACATCGCCCTCGTTGATTTTTCCTCCTCTAATAGCAGTAATAGCGTATTCCTCGCAGTCGAAAACTCTTGCAGGACCTTCGTGAACAAGCATTTCAGGAGCAACCGCAGAACGCTTTACCACGCAGGTGTCAGGAGCAAGATTTCCTTTAAGTACTGCAATTCCGCCGTTTGGCATATATGGATTTTCAATAGGTCTGATAATTTCAGGATTTTTATTAACACAACCCTGAATATTCTCTCCCACAGTCTTTGTTGTGCAGGTAATGCAGTCTGTATCAATAAGATTTTTCTTTGCAAGCTCATTCATTACAGCATAAACTCCGCCAGCCTCATTCAAATCCTCCATGTAAGTATGTCCGGCAGGAGCAAGGTGACAAAGGTTA
>JBJERA010000061.1:0-12233 GCA_051882035.1 Hominimerdicola sp. | reverse complement strand
AGCTTTGATAAAAGGGCGGTATGCGTTGTTCCTGCTCTTTCTTATGATAAAAAGGGGTACAGGCTTGGTTTCGGCAAGGGCTTTTATGACAGGTATCTGGCTGATTTTAGCGGAATAAAAATCGGATTGTGCTATGAAAACTGTTTGAGCGGCATTCTTCCGTCAGACAGCTTTGATATAGTTGTAAATAAAGTAGTAACTGAGAAGAGCATATATTTTTTGAAAGGATGATAACTTAAATGAGCGATAAAGGATTAAGTGTTGACGATATTCTCAAAGACGTAAGCGAAAAGAAAAAAGAGTTGTTTGAGAAAGACGGTTCTTCCGCAGATGAGAACGTGAGTGAGGAGAAGGTAACGTCTGCTGGTGAAGAACCAAAAAAAGCTGAAAAAAAAGAGCCAAAGAAAAATGATTTAAAGATCGACGGTTCTTCCGTTGATATTAAAGAGGATATAAAAAAGAATTTTGGAAAATCTGACGATGCAAAGGCTGAGGAATTCAAAAAGGCTCAGAAAAATCAGCCGAAAAAAACTTCTTCAAAAAAGAAGAAAAAAGGTAAAAAGAAAAAGTCCAAGGTAAATAATTCTATTTTTGGCGGAATAATTGTTGTTTCCATTATTCTGACTGTTTCGGTAGTTCTTGCAGTAGGCGGAATAAGCATTGGCATGGAGTACTGGGGAATAGGCAAGGACGATCAGGATATTTCATTTAATATTCCTCAGGGCTCCACAAATGACGATATTGCCGATATTCTTGCTGAAAACGGAATTATCAAGAATAAAACGCTCTTTAAGCTTGCGTTAAAGCTTGAAAAGGCTGATACGATTTATCCGGGAGATATTACATTACAGCCTGCAATGGGTTATTCAGAGGTTATTGAAAAGCTATCTGTAATGAGAGAAAGCTATCAGACTGTTACGATTACCTTTACAGAGGGAGAAAATCTTCTTGATATAGCTAATAAGCTTGAAGAAAACGGCGTTTGCAGTGCGGACGATTTTCTCTTTGAGTTTAACAGAGACCAAGGTTTTGACTACGAGAAAGAAATTGAAGACAACAAGGACGCATTTTACAGAATGGAAGGCTATTTCTTCCCGGATACATATGAATTTTATGTTGACAGCACAGCTTATACTGTAACAATTCGTGTTCGTGAGCATTTTGAGTCCAAAATTACTGATAAGATGAAAACTCAGATGGAAAAGCAGAATTTAACACTTAACGAGGTTCTTACACTTGCGTCGTTGGTTCAGCTTGAAGCAAACTCCGTGGAGGAAATGCCAAAGGTTGCATCTGTATTCCTTAACAGACTTGCAGATCCTGACACTTTCCCAATGTTACAGTCGGATACAACCTCTAAGTATATTAGTAATGTTATTGAAAAAATGGGCGATACTCAGGCATCTATCAAACGTTATACTGAAAGTTACGATACTTATGCCTGCACAGGTTTGCCGGCAGGGCCAATCTGCAACCCTGGTCTTGATGCAATAAATGCGGTTCTTAATCCTGAAAAGACTGATTACTACTATTTCTGTAACAATCTTGAAACGGGCGAATCTTACTACGCAAAGACTTTGGAAGAGCATGAGGAAAATCTCGTTAAAGCAGGTCTTTCATAATATTTAATAATAAAAAACTAAAACGGCAATACTATACTTTTTGTATGGTATTGCCTTAGCTTATAAAAAGGATTGTTAATTTATGTCTAATTTACTGGAAATACTTTCTCCTGTTGGAGATATGGAACGTTTATATGCGGCGCTTGATTTCGGTGCAGACGCAGTTTATCTTGGCGGAACAATGTTCGGAATGAGAGCTGCATCGGCAAATTTTGACGCTGAAACTCTGAAAAAAGCTTGTGATGAAACTCATTCAAGAGGAAAAAAAGTTTATCTTACCTGCAATACTTTGCCGAGAAACAATGAAATGCCTTATTTTGAGGGCTTTGTCAAGGACGCAGTTTCCGCTGGCGTTGACGCACTTATTGCAAACGACATAGGCGTTTTTTCTCTCATTAAAAAGTATGCTCCTGACATGGAAATTCATGTTTCAACTCAGGCAGGAATTGTAAACTATGTTACTGCTAATGAGTTTTACAACATGGGAGCAAAAAGAGTGGTTCTGGCAAGAGAGCTTTCCCTTGAAGAAATTGCAGAGATTCGTGCGAAAACGCCAAAGGATTTGGATATCGAGGCTTTTGTTCATGGTGCAATGTGCGTAAGCTTTTCGGGCAGGTGCTTGCTTTCCCAGTATCTTGTTAATCGTGACGCAAACAGAGGCGAGTGTGCACAGCCATGCCGCTGGAGTTATCATCTTATGGAGGAAAAGCGTACTAACGAGTTTTATCCTATTTTTGAGGATAAAAAGGGAAGTTATATTCTTAATGCCAAGGATATGTGTATGCTGGAACATATTGACAAGCTTGCTAAGGCAGGTGTAAACAGCTTTAAAATTGAGGGCAGAGCGAAATCCTCTTATTATGTTTCAGTTGTTACAAACGCATACAGAAAGGCAATGGATATTTACAAGGCAGATCCTGATAATTTTAAACTGCCTCAATGGCTTAAAGATGAGGTTTTCAAGGTCAGCCACAGAGCATACTGCACAGGCTTTTTCTTCGGACATCCTAAGGAGTGTCAGTATTATGAGAACGGCGGATATATCAGAGAATATGACGTTGTTGCAATAATTGAGGAATGTAAGGACGGCAGAATTTATGCAGTTCAGAGAAATAAGTTCAACAAGGGTGACGAGGTTGAAATTCTTCCTCCTGACGGCGAGCCTGTAACAATGGTTGCCGAGCATATTTTCGATGAATGGAATAACGAGGTTGATACGGCAAACCATGCCACAATGAAATTGTCGATACAGTCAGATTTGGTGTTCCCAAGAAATTCAATTATAAGAATGAAAAAATAAGCAAAATATAAAGACGTGCGAACAAGGCAAAATTGTTCGCACGTCTTTTGTGTTGTCTTAAATTATTTATTTTCAGCAAGAGCCTTTGCAAGCTGTGCGGGACATGAAGTTCCACGTCCTCCGCAGTCGATGTTTGAAAGCTTTGCGATAACATCGTCAACTTTCATGCCCTCAACCAATGTGGAAATGCCCTGAGAGTTTCCATTGCAGCCGCCTGTAAACTTAACGCTTTTTACAGTATCTCCGTCAACCACAATGTCTATTTTTCTGGAACAGACTCCCTTTGGGGTGTAAGAAATTGTTTTCATAGTTAAAACTCCTTTTTTATCTCGTGATTTTTTACGTCTGATTATATTATTGCCAATAATATTCAAGGAACACCGTCCGATACAGACAATGTTCCTATTTTTTATTATTATATCAAATTAAGTTTCAGATTTTACAGCACTTTTGTTAGCTTTTTGTGAATTTGCATGAATAAGCTTGAAAAGCTTATCAAGATTTTCCTTGTCGGTAGTGTGACTGCCGATATGGGTCATTGTGCAGTTGTAAAGTCCATGGAAATCCGAACCGCCGGTAACAATGAGGTCATGCTTTTGTGCAAGCTCCACAAGTTTTTTCTGCTGACTTTCCGTAGCGGAATAATGATAAGCCTCAATTCCGTCAATTTTGCCAGCCTCGATAAGCTCTTGCAAAAGCTCATAATTGTCAAACATATATGGGTGAGCCATTACCGCAACGCCCTTTGAAGAATGAATAAGGTCAAGAACGAAATTAACGTCAGGATATTCTCTTGTAACAAGACATTCGCCGTTTGGATAAGCGAAAAGCTTGTCATTAACAGAGCCGTAAAGCTCGGTAGCATACCCATAATTGACCAATGCCCTCATAATATGCTGCTTAAAAATACTTTTTGAACCCTTGGTATATCTGTAAACGGCCTCAGGGGTAATAGGATAACGCTGAGTAACCTTTTCAATCATATCGTCAGCGCATTGTTTTCTGATTTGACAGGATTTAAGGCAAAGACCTTCAAGTCTGTCAGGCTTCTGAGGAGCATAGCAAAGAATATGTACTTTTGAATTGCGCTTTTTATCCCATGCAGACAGTTCCACAGCAGGAATAACCTTAACACCGTAGCGTTCGCCGAGAATGTGGGCTCTGCTTGATGAAGAAAGTGTGTCATGGTCGGTTATGGCAAGAAAATCAAGCTCCATTCTTTTCGCCTGAACAATGACTTCCTCGATACCCAAAGAGCCGTCGGACAGCGTTGTATGACAATGTAAATCTCCGGTCATAAAATCTCCTCCAAATCCAGAAAAATTTGAGACAATACCGCCCAGCGGATTAGTATATGTTTGACTTGCAAATTTTCTCATACAATAGTTATGCGGTGTTGCCTTAGAGTCTATAAAATTGACTAAATAATTATACCATATTTTTTGAGTATTTGCAAGTAAATTTGATTACTTTACACAAATTTCTCTTTATTAAACACAAAACCTGTAAAAAAATAGGCGTTGAAAGATGTTTTTTAGTGCATACTGTACAATTATTCGGCATTTTCAAAAAGCTTGTCTTTAAACCAAACGTTCTGCACCTGAAAGCTTTTTCCGTCAAGATAAGCAAGACAGCCTGCGTCGGTTGTAAATTTAAAGGTCAGCTTGTATGAATAAAGTGCCTGCGTCTTTACATTGTATGCACGGTTGATTTTGTTTATTCCGTACTTGCCGTCACCCAGCAGAGGAAAACCTTGGTAAGCAAGATGTGCCCTTATCTGATGAGTTCGTCCCGTAATCAAATCTACCTCTAAAAGAGCAAGATTTTCCGCCTTGTTTTCGGCAACAACCTTGTATTTTGTAATCATTGTCTTGTTGTCGGCGGTTTTCTTTGAGGAAATTTTCACTGTTTTTGTAACTTCGTTTCTCTCGTGATAAGCGGTCAGAGTGTCGGATTTTTTTTGCGGAATGCCAACAGTCACGCAAAGATAAAGCTTCTGCATTTCTCTGTCCTTGACTTTTTGATTGAGTATCCTAAGACTTTCCGCATTTTTAGCACAGATAACAATTCCTCCTGTGTTGCGGTCAATTCTGTTGCAAAGTGCAGGTGTAAACGAAAGCTCGTTTTCGGGAACATATTCTCCTTTGTCATAAAGATAATGGAGAATCCTGTTAATCAAAGTATCATTCGTGCCGCTTTCGTCCTCATGCACCACAAGTCCGCACTTTTTATCCACAAGGAGTATATTTTCGTCCTCGTAAACAATATTAAGATTAGCTGGAGCAGAGAGAAACTGAGGTTTGTTATTATCCTGCTCAAAAAATTCGTCATTGATGTAAAGCTGTAAAATATCCCCTTCGTTAAGCCTGGTAGAAATTTCACAGCGTTTTCCGTTAAGCTTAATTCTTTTAAGACGAAGATATTTGTACATGAGATTTTTAGGTAAATCAGGCACAGCTTTGGTCAGGAACTTATCCACACGCTGTCCGCTGTCGTTTTTGTTTATAGTAAATTCTTTCATTTTAATTGCCCTTATTCAAAAATTTTGTATTTCTTTGTGCTTATTATAACGCATTTTTCTTTTTTTTTCAAGTGCCGAAAATATTCAGCAAAAATACTTTACATTTAAAATTATTTGTAGTATAATAGAAACAATAGTTCGATTTGCGTTTGTGCAAAAGATAAGGAGGAACAAAATGGATAGATTTCAGCTTGTGTCAGACTATAAGCTTGCAGGAGACCAGCCTGAGGCGGTTGACGCTCTTGTAAAAGGCATTGAAAGTGGTATGAAGGAGCAGACCTTGCTTGGAGTAACTGGTTCTGGAAAGACCTTTACAATGGCGAATGTTATCGAGCGTGTGAACAGACCGACTCTTGTTCTTGCCCATAATAAAATTCTTGCGGCACAGCTTTGCTCTGAGTTCAAGGAGTTTTTTCCTAACAATGCAGTTGAATATTTTGTGTCCTATTATGACTATTATCAGCCTGAGGCTTATGTGCCAAGCAAGGATGTTTATATAGAAAAGGATTCCTCCATAAACGAAGAAATCGACAAACTGAGACACTCGGCAACTTCCGCAGTTTCCGAAAGGCGTGATGTAATTATTGTGGCGAGCGTTTCGTGTATTTACTCCATGGGTGACCCTGAGGAGTATAAATCTATGATGGTAAATATCCGAAAGGGTATGGAGAAGTCAAGGGATAAACTTATTGCCGAGCTTGTGGGAATACAATACGAGCGAAATGATATTAATTTTGTGCGAAACAAATTCCGTGTAAGGGGAGATGTTGTGGAGATTTTCCCTGCTGGCTCAACTGATACGGCACTGAGAGTGGAGTTTTTTGGTGATGAAATTGACAGAATTGCTGAAATAAACGTTGTTACGGGAGAAATTTTGGGTTTCGTGACCTATGCCGCAGTTTTTCCAGCATCTCATTATATCGTCGGCAGAGAAAAAATGCGTGATGCTATTGAAGAAATCAAGGAAGAGCTTGACGAGCGTATAAAGTATTTCAAGGATAACGATATGCTTATCGAGGCGCAGCGAATTGCTCAGCGTACGAATTACGATATCGAAATGCTTGAAGAAATCGGCTTTTGCAGCGGAATCGAAAATTATTCAAGGGTGCTGGCAAGACGTCCGAAGGGTTCAACTCCGTTTACTTTGCTTGACTATCTGCCTGATGATTTTTTGCTTATGGTTGACGAATCTCATGTTTCACTGCCTCAGGTCAGGGGAATGTATGCAGGCGACAGAGCTAGAAAGCAGACTTTAGTTGATTACGGTTTTCGCTTGCCGTCGGCTATGGATAACCGTCCGCTGACCTTTGATGAGTTTTATGAGCATATAAATCAGGCGGTTTTTGTTTCGGCAACTCCCGGTCCAATCGAAAAGGAAAAGTCCGCTCAGATTGTGGAGCAGGTCATTCGTCCTACGGGACTTCTTGACCCTGAAATTACTGTAAAGCCTACTGAGGGACAAATTGAGGATCTGCTCAGTGAAATTAACAAGCGTATTGAGAAAAACGAACGTGTGCTTGTTACAACTCTTACCAAGAAAATGGCTGAGGATTTGACCACATATCTGAAAGGGTTGAATATAAAAGTAAGATATATGCACCATGATATTGACACCATGGAGCGTATGGAGATAATCAGAGATTTGCGACTGGGCGAGTTTGATGTTCTTGTGGGAATTAACCTTTTGAGAGAGGGTCTTGACCTGCCGGAGGTTTCACTTGTGGCAATTCTTGACGCAGATAAGGAGGGATTTCTGCGTTCTGAGAGTTCCCTTATTCAGACTATCGGACGAGCAGCAAGAAACTCTGAGGGCAAGGTAATAATGTATGCAGACAGCGTTACGCGTTCTATGGAAAACGCAATAAGGGAAACCGAACGCCGACGTGAAATTCAGATGAAATTTAACAAGGAGCATGGAATTGTTCCGAAAACCATTGTTAAGGATATTCGTGACGTGATTGAGATTTCTTCCAAGGAAGAAGTCGAATATTCCGCAAGGCAGAAAAACAAGCTTTCAAAGGCGGAAACAGCTCGTCTTATAGACAAGCTGACAAAAGAAATGAAAGAGGCTGCGAAAATGCTTGAATTTGAACACGCAGCATTTTTGCGTGACAAGATTGCGGAGTTAAAGGGTGAAAAGTAATGATACAAGGAGTTTTATTATGACAATATATGAATCATGTCCCGTTATAGAAAATGATAATTTTAAATTAAGACTTGTTTCTTTGGAAGATTGCGGAGACTTGTTAAAGGTATATTCCGATGAAAAAGCTGTACCGTTATTTAATTCTGATAATTGCGGAGGAGATGACTTCCATTATACAACATATGGAAGAATGAAACAAGCTATTGAATATTGGTTATTTGAATATGGCAGAAAAGGTTTCGTGCGTTTTTCGATAATTGATAAAAAACTTTCGGAAGCAATAGGTACAATAGAACTTTTTAACAGACAGGCAGACGATTATTTTAATAATTGTGGATTGCTGAGGCTTGATTTAAGAAGCGACCATGAGAAAGAAAATATCATAAAAGATATATTGTCTTTAATTGTATTTAAGGCTTTTGGATTTTTTAACTGTGATAAGATTGCGGTAAAGGCAATATCTGATGCAGGAGAACGGATAAAAGCCCTTGAAAGCTTGGGTTTTGTTCTTTCATCAGAAAAATTGATTGGAACACATGATTTAATTGAATATGATTCATATTATGTGTTGATACAATAAGGATAATATGAGATGACAAGCTTGCAAAACTTAGGGGTGAAAAGTAATGTATAACAAAATATTGGTTATCGGCTGTCCCGGAAGCGGTAAAAGTACGTTCGCAAGACGGCTGAGAGATATTATGGGTCTGCCCCTTTATTATCTGGATATGATTTGGCATAAAGCTGATAAAACTACTGTTTCACAAGATGAATTTGACAGCAGGCTTAATGAGATACTAACGCAAGACAAGTGGATAATCGACGGCAATTACAAGAGAACTCTTGAAAAAAGAATTGAAAAATGCGATACGGTTTTCTGGCTTGATTATCCTACCGAATTGTGTTTGGAAAGCATTAAATCCCGCATTGGCAAGCCCAGAGAGGATATGCCTTGGATTGAAACGGAGTTTGACGAAGAATTTTTTGAATATGTGAGAAATTTCAATGATACTCAAAGAGATAGAATTACAGAGTTGCTTGATAAATTCAAAGAAAAAAATATTATCGTTTTTCATTCGAGGGAACAATCGGAGAATTTTCTGAATGATTTAAAGGAGAATATGAAATGACAAATTTAAACATTGATAACGGAAAAACATTTGACTGGGGAAGAGCTTCAAACGATTATGCGAAATATCGTGATATTTATCCACAAGAAATGTATGATAAAATTTTATCCTATGGTCTTTGCATGGAGGGTCAGAAAGTTCTTGATTTAGGAACCGGAACTGGAGTTTTGCCTAGGAATATGTATAAATATGGTGCAAAATTTATTGGTACAGATATTTCTGAAAATCAGATTGAACAGGCAAAGGTTCTTTCGTCAGAGCAGGGTATGGATATAACATTTTTTCAATCATCTGCCGAAGATATTGATTTTCCTGAAAATACTTTTGATGTTATTACAGCGTTTACCTGCTTTTTCTATTTTGATCATGAGAAACTAATGCCAATTATAAAGAAAATTTTGAAACCTAATGGACATTTACTGATAGGATATCTTGCATGGCTGCCTTATGAAGATAAAATTGCAGGGGAAAGTGAAAAATTAATTTTAAAGTATAATCCTGATTGGTCAGGAGCAGGTGAAACAAGGCGTCCTATTGATATTCCAGATGTATATAAAAATAATTTTGAAATTATGCATAATGATTATTTCGATGTGAAAATCCCGTTTACTATAAAAAGTTGGAATGGCAGAATGAAAGCTTGTCGAGGAATTGGAGCTTCTCTCTCAAACGAGAAAATTATGAGTTTCGAAACTGAACATATAAAAATGCTTGAAAATCTCACAAACGGCGAATTTACTATTTTGCATAATCTGGCTTTGGCTGATTTGAAACTTATAGGAAAGTAAATGATTTAAAGGAGTGTAAAAAATGCCGATAAATGAAATAGTAATTAAGGGTGCGAGAGAGCATAACCTTAAAGACATAGACGTTACCATTCCCCGTGATAAGCTTGTGGTTATGACGGGACTTTCGGGTTCGGGAAAATCTTCTCTTGCGTTCGATACGATTTATGCGGACGGTCAGCGAAGATATGTGGAGTCTCTTTCTTCATATGCAAGAATGTTTTTGGGGCAGATGGATAAGCCTGATGTGGACAGCATCGAGGGGCTTTCGCCTGCAATTTCGATCGATCAGAAAACAACTTCCAAAAACCCACGTTCAACGGTGGGAACGGTTACGGAAATTTATGACTATTTAAGACTTCTTTATGCGAGAATAGGCGTTCCTCATTGTCCTGTCTGCGGACGTGAAATAAAACAGCAGACTGTTGACCAGATTGTTGACAGAATTATGGAACTGCCTGAGGGAACTAAAATTCAGCTTCTTGCTCCGATTATACGAGGACGAAAGGGTACTCACGCAAAGGAGTTGGAGCAGGCAAGAAAGTCGGGATATGTCCGTGTTCGTGTGGACGGAATAACCTATGATTTGTCCGAAGAAATCACTATTGAAAAGAATAAAAAGCATACGATTGAAATTATCGTTGACCGTCTTGTTATCAAAGAGGGAATAAAATCCCGTCTGACCGACAGTATCGAAACAGTTTCAAGCCTTACGGGCGGACTTGTGGGAGTTGACGTTATTGACGGGGAAGAAATGCTTTTTTCGCAGAATTATGCCTGCCCCGAGCATGGTGTGTCTGTTGACGAGCTTTCTCCGAGAATGTTTTCCTTTAACAATCCTTTTGGTGCTTGCGAGAAATGTACAGGTCTGGGAGTTTTCAAGAAAATTGACCCAAAGATGATAATTCCTAATCCTGAGCTTTCAATTCGTCAGGGAGCGATTAAGGCAAGCGGTTGGAACAGCCTTGACGAATCGTCTATTGCAATGATGTATTTTAATGCAATTTCTGAAACATACGGAATTTCCCTTGATGAGCCTGTGAAAAATCTTGATCCTGACGCAGTCGATATTTTCCTTTACGGTACGCAGGGACAAAAGCTTAAATTAAGCCGTTCGTCAAAATTCTATAAGGCGGAGTATAATTCCGAGTTTGAGGGCATTATTCCGAATCTGGAAAGAAGATACAGAGAAACTAACAGCGATTGGGCAAAGGCTGATATCGAGGCGGTAATGTCTGACGAAAAATGTCCAAGCTGTCATGGGGAAAGACTTAAAAAAGAAAGTTTAAGCGTAACTGTCGGCGGACTTAATATTGCACAGCTTTGTGATTTGTCGGTAACAAAGGCTCTTGAATTTTTTGATAATCTTGAAATTTCTGAACGAGATAAGCTTATCGGTGAAAGAATTATCAAGGAAATCAAGGACAGACTGGGATTTCTCAAAAGCGTAGGACTTGAATATCTTACGTTGTCACGTTCAAGCGGTACTCTTTCGGGCGGAGAAAGTCAGAGAATAAGGCTTGCTACGCAGATTGGTTCGTCACTTGTGGGCGTGCTTTATATTCTTGACGAGCCGTCTATTGGGCTTCATCAGCGTGATAATGACAAGCTGATTGCAACGCTTAAAAGACTTCGTGATTTGGGCAATACGCTTATTGTTGTTGAGCATGACGAGGATACGATGTATGCCGCAGATTATATTGTGGATATTGGTCCGGGAGCAGGCGTTCACGGCGGAGAAGTTGTGTGTGCGGGAACGGTTGAAGAAATCAAAAAATGCGAACGTTCAATGACGGGTATGTATCTGAGCGGAAAAAGAAAAATCCCTGTTCCCACAGAACGCAGAAAAGGTAACGGAAACTTTCTGACGGTTGTGGGAGCGAAGCAGAATAATCTGAAAAATATTACCGTAAAAATTCCGCTGGGAACATTCACCTGCGTTACGGGAGTTTCTGGTTCAGGAAAATCCTCCCTTGTAAATGAAATCATTTATAAAGATTTGGCAGGCAAGCTTAACAGAGCCAGAATCCGTCCGGGAGAGTTTAAAGAAATGCTGGGCGTTGAAAATCTTGACAAGGTAATTGACATTGACCAGTCGCCTATCGGAAGAACACCACGTTCAAATCCTGCCACTTATACTGGTGTTTTCACCGACATTCGTGAACTTTTTGCACAGACAGCCGAAGCAAAAATGAAAGGTTATAATTCCGGCAGATTTTCATTCAACGTCAAAGGCGGACGCTGTGAGGCATGCGAGGGCGACGGTATTCTGAAAATTGAAATGCACTTTTTGCCTGACGTTTATGTTCCCTGCGAGGTTTGCGGAGGAATGAGGTATAACAGAGAAACCCTTGAAATCAAGTACAAGGGCAAGAGTATTTATGACGTTCTTGAAATGACAGTGGAGGAGGGTGTGGAGTTCTTCTCAAATCTTCCAAAAATCAAGAGAAAGCTTGAAACTCTTTACGAGGTTGGTCTTGGCTATGTTAAAATCGGACAGCCTGCCACAACTCTTTCGGGAGGCGAGGCTCAGAGAGTCAAGCTTGCCACGGAACTTTCAAAAAGGGCAACGGGCAAGACGATTTACATTCTGGACGAGCCGACTACGGGACTTCATACCGCAGATGTTCACAAGCTTATCGAGGTTCTTCAAAAGCTTGTTGATACTGGAAATACGGTGCTTGTTATCGAGCATAACCTTGACGTAATAAAGACCGCAGACCATATTA
>JBJERA010000060.1:0-2816 GCA_051882035.1 Hominimerdicola sp. | reverse complement strand
ATGTGACGGAAACCGCCGTGAAGATCACCTTCCCCGACGGCGCGGAGTATATCGGACCGTATACAAGTTCTTTCGCCGTAAAGCAGGCTGTTATTGAGGCAAATAAAGTATTTATGCTGCCCACCTGTTCCAGAAAATTTCCGAATGATTTCAAAAAACAGCGACCCTGCCTTAATATGCATATAAAACAGTGCATGGGCGTTTGTACGGGGAATTTTTCAGCTGAGGAATACAGAAATATTATCAGGCAGGCTGTAAACTACATTAAAAACGGCTCTGCCGATTCGGTTGAACGCTTAACTGAGGAAATGAACGAGGCGGCGGAAAATCTTGAATTTGAACGTGCAGCTAAGCTTCGTGACAGAATCAATGCTATAACAAAAGCGGCTGAAAATCAGAAAATCGTTGATATAAATATGCCTGATTCAGACATTTTTGCCATATCACAAAACGGCGAAACCGCCTGCGCAAGCGTGCTTATGTACAGAGGCGGACGGCTTTTTGATAAAGCTGACTACTTTCTTGGGGAAAAAGACGACCCTGTTAAAATGCGTGAAGATTTTCTTATGCAGTATTATTCCACAAGAGATTTTGTCCCCAAAGAAATTCTTTTAGATGAGGAAATCTCAAACGGAGAAATTATTGAACGTTTTTTCCGACAGAAATACGGTCATTCGGTAAATATCTCCACTCCAAAAAGAGGTCAGCTGTTAAGGCTGACTACTCTTGCAAAAAGCAATGCGTCGGAATATCTTTCTATAAAGGTAGGACGTACAAGCAAGGAAATTATTGCTCTGGAAGAACTGGCAAAGGCTCTTAACCTTATGAAACCGCCTAAATATATTGAGTGCTACGACATTTCAAATCTTGCGTCAACAAATATGGTCGCAGGAATGGTTGTCTATGAAAACGGCAGACCTTGCAGAAAGTATTACAAGAAATTCTCTATAAAAACCGTTGAGGAACAGAACGACTATGCTTGTATGCAGGAGGTTATCCAGCGACGTTTCCGCAATTATTTTGAGAAAACA
Organism: Hominimerdicola sp.; assembly: GCA_051882035.1. GTDB lineage: Bacteria > Bacillota > Clostridia > Oscillospirales > Ruminococcaceae > Hominimerdicola. The sequence continues at coordinate 1,785 of JBJERA010000060.1, read as the reverse complement.
GACGAAGGGTTTTCTATTTTGCCCGATTTGATTTTACTTGACGGAGGAAATGGTCATGTAAATACTATTGCTCCCGTTCTGGCGGAAATGGGAATAAACTGTCCGCTTTTCGGACTTGTTAAGGACTCAAAGCACCGCACAAGAGCGGTTGCCACAGGCGGAGGAGAGATTTCCCTCACCAAATACAGAATGGCTTTTAATCTTGTGACGGCTATTCAAGACGAGGTTCACAGAGTTGCAATTTCTTATCAGAAACAAAAGCACAAGAAAAACGCTTATCAGCTTGAACTGACAAAAGTTAAAGGTATTGGCGAGAAAAAGGCTGTTAAGCTTATCACCACATTCAAAACCAAAGAGGCTATGAAATCGGCTGATATTGAACAGCTTGCAAGAGTCGCAGGAGTAAATATGTCAGTGGCAGAGCAGCTTAAAGAAATCATTGACGAAATGTAATGAAAGGAGATTTTGCTTTGATTGAAAATACAAAGGGCGATTGGGGAGTTGACTTTATCATGGGATTTTCTCATCTGGGCAAAAGAGTATCGGATTTATCACGAATAAAGGATCTTCTGAATACTCTTGGAAATCCGCAGGATAAACTGAAATTCATTCATATTGCAGGCACAAACGGAAAAGGCTCGACGGCTCAGATGTTTAATGAAATCTGCATACAGGCAGGCTTAAAAACAGGGCTTTTTACGTCCCCTTATCTTATTGAATATTCCGACCGCATAAAAATAAATAATGAAAATATTCCTTATGAACGTTTGAACGAAATTGCTTTGCGTGTTAAAGATAAGGTAGAAAAATCACCTTATCGGGGAGATTTTTCTCAGTTTGAAATCACAACGGCTATTGCGTTTTTGTATTTTCTTGAAGAAAACTGCGATATTGTTGTGCTTGAAACGGGTCTAGGCGGACTGCTTGACTGCACCAATGTTGTTAATACCACGATTCTCAGCGTGATTTGCTCGGTTGATTTTGACCACACGGCAGTGCTTGGAAATACTTTGGAAGAAATCTCTTATCAGAAAGCAGGGATTATAAAACCTGAAATTCCTTGCATTTTAAATGCAGGAAATGACGATGCGGTAGTTAATACCGTAAGACAAACAGCTGAAAAAAATCACTCCCCGTTGATTATTCCCGATATTCCTCTGATGAAACTTAACAAGTGCGATTTTTTCGGCTCAGATTTTGAATACAAAAATGAGTCCTATCAGCTTTCAATGGGCGGAGAACATCAGGTTCTAAACGCCATGAGCGTAATTGAGGGGTGTAAAATATTGCCTTTGGATATTTCCCACGACGCAGTAAAAAAAGGATTGAAAAAAGCCGTACTTACGGGACGGATTGAGGTTATTTCCAAAGAACCCTTGACCATACTTGACGGAGCGCATAATCCTGACGGTTTATCGGCTTTGGCTGAGGTTCTTAAATCATGCAAAAAATCCCCCTGCAAAGCCGTAATAGGAATGTGCGCCGACAAAAATATTGCAGAGGGAGTATGTAAGCTTATTCCGTACGTCGATGAATTTATTGCCGTAGACGGCTTTTACGACAGAGCGGTCAATAAGGAAACGCTTGCAGAAATAATCTGCCAAAACGGAGGAAAAGCTATTGTTTCGGAAAAATCCATTATAGAGGAAATAAATAAGATTCAAACAGAAAATCCTGATGGAATAAATCTTGTCTGCGGCTCGCTGTTTCTTGTATCATATGTAAAAAGTAATTAAGGCAACACCGCACAACTACCGCCTAACGGCTTTGCGTACGTCTAACTTG
>JBJERA010000059.1:0-2819 GCA_051882035.1 Hominimerdicola sp. | reverse complement strand
CTGCAAAGCGCTGACGGCTTTCTACAAAATATATTGAGCCGTTTCCGTAGGTTTGTTTTTTCTTTGTGTCTTTAGCGTTTATTGTAATCCGTCCTTTCAAAACCTAAAGACAGCTTATCGTTATCCGACTGTATTTATAATACTCCAAAAGCGATAAGCCGTCAACAGATTTTAGCCTTATTTTATACTCTGCGCTTGCTGCTCCATTCTATAAAAGCCTGCTCGCTGACCTTGAAGTTTTTGCCGACTCTCACCAACGGAAAATCAGCTCTCATCATAATATTTCGGGCAGTCGGCAAACTACATCCGAGTGCCTCGGCAACCTCTTTTGTGCCTAAAAATTTTATTTTTTTATCCATTTTGATTTCCTCCCTAATTACCGTACAAGCAGTCGGTTTCCATAGTATCGATTGAGTTGTAGAGAGCCGTCAGCAGATATGCTCTCATATTTTTGATTTTGCTTTTATTCTTTTCAAGCGAGCTTATTACATATTCAATATGCTCGGCGGTTACCTTTGTCAGCCGTTTGCGAACAGTCTGTATGGGAATTTGCCGTTTGTTAATCCGAACAGTATCACTTGCGCAACAGCAGGTATCCGTCATAAGTCTGACAATTTCGTCGAGCACACCGCCGTAATCACGCTCCGCCAGTACATCGTATTCAATTTGGAATTTTATTTCATTCTCAACCTCGTCATAGTTGATTGATAGATTGGTATTACTCCTATCGGTATTATTAAATTCAGTCTTATTTCCTGCTGATTTTCCGCAGTCAGGCACGCTTAACTTTTGCACTCTGCAAAGTGTATTTTCCGCACTCTTGAATGAGACTTTTTCGCTGTCAATAAAGTTATCAACATAAATGATGTCAGGCTTGCCTTTGCCCTGCCTTAGCCTATGTATAAGCTTGAAGCGTTCAAGCTCACGAAAAAGCTTCGTAGTCTTGTCATGACTGCATTTCAGCTTTTGACATACTTCGTTGTTTGTGAAGTACACAATGGCTCTGCCGTTTGAGTCAGTCATACTGTTCTGTTCCGAAAGCAGTCTACGGTCAAGCAACAGCGAATAGAGCAGCTTTGCACCGCACGACAAGTCTATATATGCATCCTCAAAGAGAGCCTTGGGCAGTTTGATAAATTTGGATTTCATATGTTACATTCCTTTTCTATTTTCTTCACAGGGTTTTAGGGGTATCCACTAACGAGCTTTTACTGTTTTATCCGCTTGTGGATACAAACAGTCTGCTCGCTAAGATTTGTCATAGGTTTCCTTGGTTTAATTTTTCTTTCTCTCTTTCGAGTACTGACACATTGAAAATAAGCGTTTTTCATTGTTTAGATTCACTTCCTTAGAAATTAATTTCTCAATAATTTGTTAATAAATTTTCTCGAAGTTGATAAAGAAAATTAAAAATATATCTCTTTATCTCCTTCACTTGTATGGACAAAAACAGTCTTTTTGATGGGGTGTTTTTTCAAAAAATTTTCAAAATACCCTCTCACTTATTTGGACAAGCATAGGCGTTTTGTCAGGGTATTTTTGAAAAGTTTTTTATTTTTTGTGCTATAAAAAATAAATTTTCAGTTTTCGTATGACATTCAAATAAATATATCCCTCTACTTATTTGGAGTGGGAGAGTCTGAAATTCAACCCATGTTCTAAAAAATTTTCTCAAAAATTAATTGAAAAAAATAACACCTGCCTTAAAGCAAGTGTTGAGATAAGAGTTTTACTCTATTGTCACGAAAAATAAGGCGTCCGTAGTTCAAATATCTACGAACGCCTTATTACATTATTCATTCGGGAAGAAAAAACATTTCGTCAAATTCAAAATCTGTTATAGCTCTATACTGCATATTTTTTAAAGTTCTCAGCCTGTTCAAGGACTTCCTTGAAAACGTCATCAATCGTAACAGGCGGATATCCATATTCATCAAGCACAACCGCCAAATCAAATTGCAAGGCAGCTTTAATATCATCTTTTACAGCCCAGTCGGTATAACGAGCCTTATCATCGACAATTGTCTTAATTCTCTTTGAAAGCTCTATCATCTTATTTTCCGGATACTCAAACTCGTACTTTTTGGCTACGAATTTCAAAATATCATAAAATGCTTTTTCTTCAAAATCAATTCCCATTTTATTAAAGGAATCCTTTTCTGTCTTGAGGTCTTCAAGCATCTGTGCAAGTTGATCGGCAACATCATCCAAAACTTCATTGGCAAAAGCTTCATCTTTACGGCGGTTGTTGTATTCATCAACTACCCTTTTGAGCCTATCTGCAAACTCTACAGCCATAATCTTATTGACCTTTTTAAATTCATCAATCGCCTGCGATAAAAGTCTTTGGAGAATCTTTATCTTCGTGTTTGGAAGCTGAATAGCATTAATTTTGTCAATATACTCATCACTGAAAATATCAACTGAAATGTGCTTGCCGGTTTCAAACAGCTCTTCAATTCCATCCGACTGTATTGCACCTTCCAGCATTTCACGCACACGAGCGTTCATTTGCGAAATATCCGGAGCGTCGCCCTTTGTAAGTTTGAAAAGAACGGAGCGAACTGCACAATAAAAATGAATGTAATCTTTTTCCTCATCCGAAATTTTCTCACTCGAACTGCAAAGATTAAAAGCCTGCTTCATGCGCTTAACCGCTGCCATAAAACGATTTTCCAATTCTTCGGACAACTGAATATACTCAACCGCTCTGTTAAGGCATGTAAGTTGTTCAGTCGGTGTGCCGCTGAAGAAATCTTTACTGTTGAAATTGTGAAACATCTGACCAAGTACTTCTAACTGGTCTTTAACTATTGTAA
>JBJERA010000058.1:0-2833 GCA_051882035.1 Hominimerdicola sp. | reverse complement strand
CCTTTTTTTACAGAAAAATCAATACTTTCGAGAGCCTTTTCCTCTCCCGACTGATAGGAGAAATCTACTCCCTTAAACTCAATATGGGCACTTCCCTCTATGGCTGAAACTTCTATGTTGCCCTCATCGGAAATTGAAGTCTGCACGTCAAAAACATCGTTGATTCTTGAAGCGGAAGCCTGCATTTTTGTAATATTCGTCACAAGCAACGCAACCGCAAGCAATGCAAGCAAAATCTGATTCATGTAATTTACAAGAGCAATAACCTCTCCCTGAGTAATCGCACCGCTGTAAACGGTTTTTCCGCCAAACCATATGATTGCGATAATTGCGATATTTACAATTACATAGGTTGCAGGATTCATCAGAGCAGAGATTTTTCCCGTCATAAGTTGAAGTTTTCTAAGCTCTTCGGCATTTTTATGAAAATCTTCCTCCTCGTCGAACTGTCTTGAAAAAGCTCTTATAACTCTCGCACCGCTGAGGCTTTCGCTTGTCATGAGATTGGTTTTGTCAAGCTTTTTCTGAACCTGCTTATACTGTGGAATCGTAACGTTCATAATCTTATAGATTACAAAAGCCAGACACGGCGCAATTATAAGAAAAATCAGCGTAAGCTTAACTGAAATAGTCAGCGCCATTATAATCGAACCTATTACAATAAACGGCGAACGCAGAAACAATCTCAGCACAATATTCACACCCGTCTGAGTCTGATTTATATCAGAGGTCATTCGTGTAACAAGAGTATGACTGCCGATTTTGTCAATTTCGCTATACGAAAGAGTATTTATATGCCTGAACAAATCACGTCTTAAAGCCGTAGCAAATCCTAATGACGCCTTTGCGGCGAAATACTGTGCTGTAACAGCACAAGCAAGTCCAAGAAATCCGAGCAAAACTAATATTCCGCCCATTTTCCATATATAAGGCTTGTCCGCATTTTTTATTCCAACATCAATAATATTTGCCATAACAATAGGTACGGCAAGCTCAAAGCAAGCCTCAATCAGCTTAAACAATGGGCCTATTACGCTTTCCTTTTTATAATTTTTCAGATATTTAGCAAGTCTGAACATAACAAAACTCCCGTCTTTGCACAATAATACTATTATATTATACCATACAGCACAGAAAAAATGTAGACAAAGAATTAACTCTATAAAACAAAAAAGGCGAACAGTCCGTCCGCCAATTTAATCTATTATTTAGCCAGTCTGAACCCTACGCCCCATACCGTTTCAATATACTCGTCATCGGTAACAGCCTTTATTTTCTGACGAATATTGCTTATATGCACATTTATAGTCTTATCCTCACCAATATAAATATCATCCCATGCGTAGCTGTAAATCTCCTGCTTTGAAAAAACTTTTGCAGGGTGCGTCAGCATAAGTTCAAGAATTTTCATTTCCTGCCTTGTAAGTGAAATTTCCACTCCGCAAACCGCAACAGTAAAATCTGTCTTGCTGAAAACCATTTCCTTGTGTTTCAGCGTTTTCGACTCCTCCGTTCGGCTGTTTCGCCTGATCTGCACCTGTGCTCTGGCAATAAGCTCCTTGATTTCAAAAGGCTTTGTTATGTAATCCTCTGCCCCTCGGTTCAAAAGGGCAACCTTGCTGTCAAGCTCGTCCTTTGCCGAAAGAACTATTACAGGAGTCGGATTATCCGGCTTAATTTTTTCAAGCAGTTCTTCTCCCGTCATACCGGGCAGCATAAGGTCTAAAATTATCAAAGAAAATTCATTCATTTTAAGCTGTAAAAAGCCTTCTGTTCCCGAAAATGCCTGAGTACATTCATAACCCGCCTTACTAAAAGCGTCTTTAAGCAGACTGTTTATATCATTATCATCTTCAATAATAAGTATTTTTTCACTCATAATTCCATAATCTCCTTTACGTCATATAGTATAACATAAAAAAAAATAAAAAGCAAGAACCTGTATTTTTATAGGAAACGATGCTAAAATATGCAGTAGTTCTTTAATTGACAAAAGTAATATAATATGTTATCATTTAAAATAATAGTCACGAAAGGAGAGCGGTTTTTATGACATATAAAGTTGGCAGATATAAGCTTGCACCATACAGCGTACTTATGTCGGTTTATGATAAAGAATTGCCTGAAAATCTTAACGAATGTCTTGAATCAATGCTTATGCAGACCTATCCGCCCTCTGATTTTGTGCTTGTGTGCGACGGAAAGCTTACCTGCGAGCTTAACGTTATTGTAAAATCTTTTGAAAACGGCTTTAAAGATATTTTTCAGATTGTCAGAATAGATGAAAATGTCGGTGCAGGAAAGGCTCTCAATGAGGGAATAAAAGCTTGTAAATACAATTTTATTGTAAAAATGGACAGCGATGATATTTCAATGCCTAACCGATGTTTAAAGCAGATGACGCTTTTCGCTGTCAAGCCAAAACTTGATATTGTAGGTTCTTATGTGGAAGAATTCGACAATTGCACGGGTAAGACAATCAGCGTGAAAAAAGTTCCCATTATGCACAAGGACATTGTAGAATATTCCAAAAGACGAAATCCTTTTAACAGACAGTCAATAGCTTTTCGCAAAGACTACGCTGTTTTAGCAGGCGGTTATTCAGAGCTGAAAAACTGCGAAGACTATGAATTTATTGCAAGAATGTTAAAAAACGGTGCAATCGGACAGAATATTCCCGAAGTTCTTGTTCGGTATCGTCTTGATGAAAATACTATTGAAACCCGAAAAAGCTGGGCACATACCAAAGGCTTTATAAAGGCTCGCTGGGTGATTTTTCGTTCGGGATACACTTCTTTCAAAGATTTTTTCATGCCATGTGCATTACAGCTTG
>JBJERA010000057.1:0-2837 GCA_051882035.1 Hominimerdicola sp. | reverse complement strand
GGCAGTTAATGAAGACAGACTTGAAAGAGCGGCTCAAACACCTGAGGAAAAGGCGGAGAAAATAGAACGTATTAAGAGAGCCGTCAATAAAAATGCAAGAGTTGACATTGCAAAATTTTATCCTGACGATGAACCTGATACTGTTCCTGAGGCGTTTTATCAGGTTACTGATGAGGAAAATGCAGTAGAAAAAACGGAAGAAATAATTGATATAGATTTTCCTATGCACCCTGTAAGAACACCAGTTATTACTGCGGATAAGTTGGAAGAAACAGCTAAAACTACTGATAATCAGGAGTTAAAGCGTATAATTGAAAAGGCTATTGCCAAAGATAATTGTGAAAACGATGGGGAAAGTGAGTCTATTGAATCTGCCAAAAACGTAAATATTGAGACTGTTGGTCAAACTACTTTTTTTGAAAAGGATAATAAGATTTCTGCTTATGTTTATCCTCCTGTTAATCTTTTGAAGTATGCTAAAAATCCTACAAAGCATGAGGTTGTTCAGCAGGAAATTGAAGATAAATCCTCAAAACTTGTCGAAACGCTTGAAACATATGGTGCCAAGACCCGCATTGTGGGAATTTACAGAGGACCTTCTGTAACTAGATATGAATTACAGCCTGCCGCAGGCGTAAGAGTGTCTAAGATTACAGGACTTTCCGATGATATTGCTTTAAGTCTTGCGGCTTTGAGTGTAAGAATTGAAGCACCTGTTCCAGGTAAGGCTGCTATCGGTATAGAAGTTCCGAATGACCACAGAGATACTGTTTCCCTGCGTGAGCTTATTGACAGCGAAGAATACCGACAGTCTAAAGGCAAGCTCACGTTTGCAGTAGGTAAGGATATTGAGGGTAATATTGTTATCGGAGATATTGCAAAAATGCCACATATGCTTGTTGCAGGTACTACTGGTTCGGGTAAGTCGGTGTTTACAAACTCGATTATTCTGAGTATTCTTTACCATGCTTCTCCTGACGAAGTCAAGCTTATACTTATCGACCCGAAAAAGGTTGAATTTCCGATATATAATCGTATTCCTCATTTGCTTATTCCGGTAGTTACCGAGCCTTTGAAAGCTGCGGGAGCTTTGGGTTGGGCAGTTAATGAGATGAATAAGCGTTATCTGCTGTTTGAGGCAAATAATGTTAAGAACTTACAGGAATTTAATGATATGGTTCTTGAAGAACGTGCCAAACCTGAGGATAGTCGTGACGAGGTTCGTGCGAATATGGAGCTTCTTCCGCAGATTGTTATTGTTGTGGACGAGTTTGCTGATTTGATGATGGCGGCAAGGAGCGAGGTTGAGGATTCGGTTCTTCGTCTTGCACAGCTTGCCCGTGCCGCAGGAATACACATGATTATTGCAACACAGTCACCGAGAGCGGACGTTCTCACTGGTCTTATCAAGTCGAATATTCCGTCTAGAGTATCCCTCAGTGTATCAAGTAATGTTGACTCGCGAGTTATTCTTGACGAAAGCGGAGCAGAAAAGCTGCTTGGCAACGGAGACCTGCTATACAAGCCTGTTGGAGTAAAAAAGCCAATCCGTATGCAGAGCGGTTATGCGGCTACTGCTGAAATCAGAGCTGTGGTTGATTTCCTTAAAAACGAGCATACTGCCGAGTACAACGAGGAAATTATTCATGAGGTTGAGCAGAATATACCTCAGCCAAAGGATTCAAAGGGTAATGATGAGAACATTTCTGTAAATCCTGATGACGATTTGGTAAATCAGGCAATTTCCATAATTGTTCAGACGGGAAATGCGTCAACTGCGTTTTTGCAGAGAAAATTAAAGCTTGGTTTTCCAAGGGCGGCAAGAATTATGGACGAAATTGAAGAAATGGGCATTATTGGTCCGCAAGAGGGTGCAAAACCTAGAAAAATCAACATTACCGAAGAAGAATGGCTTGAAATGCAGGCGAGAAGGTAAAAACCTAGTTATATACTTGTATTTCTATTAATTTTAAGAGGTGAGAGTAATGGCGTTTATGCCGATTTCAAAAAAAGATATGGAAGAACGTGGCATCAGTCAGCTTGATTTTGTCTATATAATCGGCGACGCTTACGTTGACCACCCCAGTTTTGGAGTGGCAATTATTTCAAGATTGCTGGAATATCACGGATATACAGTAGGAATAATTGCACAGCCTGATTGGAATAATGTTCAGGAGTTTCTCAGACTCGGCAAGCCCCGTCTTGCTTGGCTTGTGACTGCGGGAAATATTGATTCAATGGTTGCTCACTATACTGTTGCAAAGAAAAAACGTTCAGATGACGCATATTCGGCGGGCGGAAAGGGAGGAAAACGTCCTGACAGAGCGGCAACGGTTTATTGTAAAATGTGCAGAAAAGCCGCACCTGAAATCCCTGTTCTTTGCGGAGGCCTTGAAGTTTCCCTAAGGCGCTTTGCTCATTATGACTATTGGAACGACAGTGTTATGCCATCGGTTCTGGTGGATTGCGGAGCGGATTTGCTTATGTACGGAATGGGCGAACATTCTATAATTGAAATTGCAAACAGGCTTAATGCAGGCGAGGACGTTAAGTCGATCCGTGACGTAAGAGGAACCTGCTATCTTTGCGAGCCGATTGAAACTCCTTACGGTGCAGTACAATGCCCGTCGTTTAAAGAAGTTGCGGAAAACAAAGAGCTTTACGCAAAAGCTTGCAGAATACAGTATGACCAGCAGGACGAAGTTTACGGTAAGACGATTATTCAAAGGCAGGGAGATAAAATGCTTGTTCAGAATCCGCCTGCATTGTCGCTTACGACTGAGGAACTTGACCTGGTGTATTCATTGCCTTACGAGCGTAATTATCACCCGATTTAT
>JBJERA010000056.1:0-2859 GCA_051882035.1 Hominimerdicola sp. | reverse complement strand
ATAATTTCATCAGACCTTTGCTGAGCCTTTCTGGTTGCGGACTGAATAATTTCAGCCGATTCCTCCTTAGCTCCCATAATCTTCTGATTATACTCAGCCTCAAGCTTTTTAGCGTTTTCATTGGCTTCGTCAGCCTGTTTATAAGTTTCAGCAACTTCATTTTTTCTGTCGTCAATAACCTTATTAACCTTATCGAACAAAAAATGCTTTATTACTAAAAATAGTATAAGCGTATTAAGCAGTGTTGCAATAATAGTTGTAAGGTCAATGGACAGCAAATCAGTTACATCGCCTGCGGCTAAAATCATTTATATAACCTCCCAGTTTTAATGCGATATTACTTATCAGCTATCAGAGCTTTCCAATGAACGGATTTCCGAACAGAAGAATAAGCGCTACAACAAACGCATAAATACCAGTAGACTCGGACATCGCAACACCTATGAACATTGTTCTTGTGCAGTCGCCCTTTGCCTCAGGCTGTCTTGCAATAGCCTCGATTGTCTTACCAACTGCGTAACCTTCACCGATACCAGGACCAATACCTGCAATCATTGCAAGTCCCGCACCAATAGCAGAACAACCCAAAACAATAGCCTTTTCCAACATAATAAAAACCTCCGTAAAAATATTATCTGAAATTATTACTTGTAATTAACTGTCTGAAGCAGCGTCACCTACATAAACCATTGTCAGCGACGCAAAAATGTATGCCTGAATACAGCCTGAGAACAAATCAAAATATGCTGACAGCAATGCAGGAATACCTACCTGAAATACACTGAAAGCCCATGAACCTGCCTCAAAAGCCAGTCCAAGTAAGGAAGAAAGACTTCCCAGGGCAGAATACAAAAGCCCTGTAATAATCATACCACCCGTAACGTTACCGAAAAGACGGAACGCCATTGATACAGGAGTTGCAACTTCACTGATAACGTTCAATGGAAAAATGAACGCTACCGGTTTGGCAAAACCTTTTAAATATCCGCCGAAACCATGATATTTAATCTTGTTATATGTTATCAGTATAAATGTCATAGCCGCCCATGTCGCCGTAACATTTATATCAGCAGTCATCGAACGCAGACCAATCATGCTCACCAGAGAGCCTACGACGGAATACACCAACAGGGTCGCAATATACGGTGCATAATGCATCATCTTTTCGCCCATATTATCCTTAACCATGCTGTTGACAAAATTAACGAACATTTCCGCTACAACCTGCCGCTTCTTTTCGGGAATCTTTTTCAGATCCTTAGTAAGCCACAGACACAAAAGCAGAACCGCTATAATAATCGCCCAACCGATAACTACCGTTTCGGTAAAACGCAGTCCGAACAGTTCAAAGACTATCTTCGGACCTTTTCCAAGACTATCCATAATCTCTATCCTTTCTGCCTTGTAAATTGCATTATTGTAAGAACTATCTTAGGAAAAAACTGCGGCAGCAGAACACATGGAGCGCTTGCAAAACCTGTCAAGGCAGTCACCGCACAAAGAGCAAACAAGCCGAAAAATCTAATAATATAACATCGGAACATTGCTTTTTTCGCCGCCGCAAAATCAAGCTCAACCGCTTTAACACAGGTTTTTGCAAGATAAACGTAGCAAAAGCAGACATAAATCAGTCCCACAATAAGCCCGATAAGATTTCTGACATCAAAGCCCCAAAAAAGCGTAATGCACCAGCTTATTACCGTAAGTACAGCAATTTTAGGAATAAGCTTTTCAAGCAGCTGACGCATCTCATTCTGATTATCCTCCACAAACCGCCCTCCTTATAAAGCTACGTTGTTCAAATACGGTACTATAATAAAAAATTTGCAGCATTACAAACGTTATTATAACACCTTTTTCGACATATTTAAAGGGTCAGTTTTCAAATATTGTCCTAAAAAACAACCTATGCAACACAAAATTATATCTAATATTATAGCACTATTTTTGTCTTTTTTAAAGGATAAACGTCGGATTTTTACGCTATTTTTACAAATAATCAATATTCTTAATAATTAATTCAAATAAAATATAATGCAAAAACTGCTGCATAATTAGAAAGACAAGCTGTAATATTCTCCGCAAATTACATTTTGAATAATTAATTGATGGAGCAATAAAACACAGGGCGACCTAACAGCCGCCCGATTTTGCCGTATTCTCTTTAATGCAACAGCTTTTGCTATGTGAGAAAAATACTAACCGATAATATCGTCAACAACGCTTTCAGCGGTGCTGAGGGTATCGTCAATAATATCTTTACCGCCGCTTATAGTGTCATTAATACCCTCCTCGACTCTGTTGGCAACACCTCTGCTTGATTCGTGGTCAGTAGTTGCTTTTGTAGTTGACTCAGCAATTTTTGTTGTAGTAGTTTTTGCCGTATCAGTTTTGCTGTTTTCATTATTTCTTCTTGAACAGCCTGTGAAAAGCTGTGCACAAGCTGCAATGCAAACAACTGCTGTAATAAGTTTTTTCATAACAAAAATCCTTTCTAATAAAAATCTGCCAATCAAATTGACGAGGTAACACCGCACAACTACTGCCTACGAATTTATGCGGTATTACTCTTGAATTATTATCACTCTTTTTTGTAATATTATTCATTTGAAATTTTATAAAAATTCGACTCAAAAAATACTTAATGATATAAGAACCTGTCTTCACAAGTTAAAACCTGTGCAAAAGAGTCTGTAAGTTAGAAATGATACAGGTAACATCTAAAAACCTCTGTACAAAAGAGAAAAAAAGTGGTAAAATAGAGATATGAAAATAAGAACCTGTCTTCACAAGCTAAAATCGATGCAAAAGGGTTTGTAAATTGGAAATGATACAAATATTTTCCTGGTAAAAAGTCTT
>JBJERA010000055.1:0-12403 GCA_051882035.1 Hominimerdicola sp. | reverse complement strand
GAAAAATTGATATTTTAAGCCTTCTTCCTGAGGAGCTTGAAGAGCAGATTTTGCTTATGGGCGAGAAGAAATTCCGTGCAAAGCAAATTTTTGAGTGGCTTCATGTAAAAAAAGTTGCTGATTTTAATGAAATGACTAATCTATCTGTACAATTCAGAAATAAGTTGGAAGAAAAATTTTGTTTAAAATCACTATTTGTATCAAAAAAGCTTGAATCTCATACCGATAATACTGTAAAATATCTATATGAGCTTTCCGACGGAAATCATATCGAGTCGGTTTTAATGGAGTATAATCACGGCAATACTATCTGTGTGTCTACGCAGGTGGGGTGCAAAATGGGTTGCAGATTCTGTGCGTCAACTATTGCAGGGTTCAAGCGAGATCTTACATCTTCTGAAATTCTTCTGCAAATTTATGAAACTCAGCGTAACAGCGGACGAAAAATCGGCGGAGTTGTGCTTATGGGTATTGGCGAGCCTTTGGATAATTATGATAATGTGGTCAATTTCTTGAAGATTCTGTCCTGCGAGCAGGGGTGTAATATGTCCCTGCGACACGTTTCGTTGTCAACCTGCGGACTTGTTCCGAAAATTTATGAGTTGGAAAAGCTTGGTCTTGGACTTACGCTTTCCATTTCGCTCCATGCGTCCAATAATAAAAGCCGAAGTGAAATTATGCCTGTAAATGACAGATATGACATAAATGAACTGCTCACGGCTTGCCGTCACTATTTTAAAACGACGGGGCGCAGAATTTCATTTGAATATGCTTTGATTGACGGTCATAATGACAAGCAGGAGGACGCAAGAGAACTTGCAAAGCTACTTGAAGGATTTGTATGTCATGTAAATATAATTCCTGTAAACAAGATCAAGGAGCGCAATTATCGTTCCGACAGAAAATCTGCTTACAGATTTCAAAAATACTTGGAAAATCTGGGAGTCAATGCAACTGTGCGGCGAACTCTCGGAGCGGATATTGACGCCGCCTGCGGGCAGCTCAGGCGTGAATATGAAATTTAAGAAAGGTGGTGAATTGCTTGTTTCTAGCATCTGCAACAGATATTGGTAGAGTGAGGAAGGAAAATCAGGACAGCGTTTGCTCGCTTTTTCTTGAAGATAATGTATCTGTAACTGTTGTCTGCGACGGAATGGGCGGTGCTGCATCAGGCGGTGTGGCCAGTCAGCTTGCTGTGGATGGCTTTATTGATAGGATAAAATCCAATTATAGGCATAACATGGCGCCTAATTCCATAAGGAATATGATGCTGACAGCGGTGCATTATGCAAATACAACGGTCTATGAAAAAAGCCGTGAGGACATTGACAAAAACGGTATGGGAACTACTCTTGTGGCGGCGCTTGTTGTTAATAAGAGCGTGTATGTTGTCAGTGTGGGCGACAGCCGTGGGTATTTGATGAATGATGACGGAATCAAGCAAATTACTACCGACCACACCTATGCCAATATGCTTTATCAGCAAGGAGAAATTCCGCTGGAAAGCGTAAAAACTCACCCGATGCGCAATGTTATTACAAAGGCAATCGGTGTTGAACCTGACGTTGATGTGGATTATTTTGAATTTGAGGAAACAGGTAATTTTTCAATTTTCCTCTGTTCGGACGGTCTTACAAATTATTGTTCCGACCAGCTTGTTTATGAGTCGGTTTTCGGCAATAATCTTGAAAAGGCGATAACTGATTTAATTGCTTTTGCAAACGAATGCGGCGGTAAGGATAATATTACTGCGGCTGTTGTTGCAAATTGAGAATAAATTACTTTTGAAAATATTAGGAGTTGAATTAAATGGATTCTAACATCGGCAAAAAGCTCGACGGAAGATATGAAATTACCGAGCTTATAGGCGTGGGCGGAATGGCAGACGTTTATAAGGCTATCGACGTAATGGAAAATCGCACCGTTGCTGTGAAGATTTTGAAGCCTGAATTTGCTGGGAATGAGGAGTTCCTAAGACGTTTCAGGAATGAAAGCAAGGCTATTGCGGTGCTTTCTCACCCGAATATCGTGAAGATTTATGACGTGGGATTTACTGATGAAATTCAGTTTATCGTAATGGAGTACATTGACGGTATTACTCTTAAAGAGTTTATAGACCAGCAGGGAGTTTTGAAATGGAAGAATGCTCTGCATTTCATTACACAAATTCTGAGGGCTTTACAGCATGCTCATGATAAGGGAATAGTTCATAGGGACATAAAACCGCAGAACATAATGCTTTTTACCGACGGTACTATAAAGGTCATGGACTTCGGTATTGCAAGATTTTCCCGAATTGACGGAAAAACTCTTTCGGATAAGACCATTGGTTCTGTTCACTATATTTCCCCTGAGCAGGCTAGAGGAGACATGACCGATGAAAGGTCCGATATTTACTCTGTCGGCGTAATGCTCTATGAAATGCTTACGGGAAGAAAGCCTTTTGACGGGGAAAATCCTGTTGCAATCGCTTTGAAGCATATGCAGGAAACTGCGGTGCCTCCAAGAGAAATTATGCCGTCAATTCCAGAGGCATTGGAGGAAATCGTTCTTCACGCTATGGAGAGAAATCCTTCAAGAAGATACCAGTCAGCGGCTGAAATGATTAAGGATATTGATACTTTCAAGCTAAATCCGTCAGTAGTTTTCGGATATAAGGGAAACGCTGCTCCTATTGCAGATGAGGGTGCTACTCAGTATTTCCAGCCTGTGGCAGGTGTTGACGATGACGAATATTATGACGATGATTACGATGAGGACGATGATGAGGATTACGAGGACGATGAAGATGAGGAAGAGCCAAAGCGTTCTTACGTCGTTCCTATTCTTCTGGCAGTAACAGTTGCGGTTGTCATAGTTGCGGCGGTAATTATTGCAGTTGTCGTTGGAAAATCCGTTACTGACGGCGGAGGACTCCATACAGGAACAGTTTCACTTCCTAACTTTGTTGGAATGAATATTGTTCAGGTTGAGCAGGATTACAGAGATAAATTACAGTTTGATATTACAAATGAGTATAATGACGAGTATGAAGAAGGCATTATCTTCTGGCAGGGACAGTCGGCAGGTAAGACCGTTAAGGAAGGTTACACCATTTCGCTGAAAGTAAGTAAGGGAAAGAAAATGGCGACAATTCCTGACATGGCGGGCAAGACGGCTACGGTAGCCGAAAGTGAGCTGAAAGCCGCCGGATTTACCGTTGTGGTAAAGGAAAAGTACGACAGCAGCGTTGCTAAGGGTCAGGTTATTTCTACCGAACCGGCTGCTGGCACTGAACACCCGGTAGGAGGAACAGTAATTGTATTTTCCAGCCGTGGTCCTGTTGAAACAAGGGTTAAGGTACCTGATTTGGTAGGACTGACTAAGGAAAAGGCTATTGCAGCATTGAAGGAAAACAAGCTTCAAGCAGTTGTTGAGGAAATCGAGCATGAGGGTGACAAGGGCAAGGTAATTCAGCAGGATATCGAGCCTGACACTCTTGTTGACAGAGATTCTGAGGTAACAATTTATGTATCCACTGGCGAGGTTTCACCGGTAGAACTGAAATTTGCACTTCCTCTTCCAAACGGCGTACACGGCGGTTACTCAATCGAGATTTATAAGGACGGAAACGTTGCTTATACTCAGTCAATCGCAAGCGCTGAAACAACAGGAGGTTCTGTAAATATTACAGTAAAGGGTAATAAGACCGAAAATCTTACAATTAAAATCAGAAATGACCAGACTGGCGAATCTGTTATCTACGCAACCTATAAGATCGACGATGATAAGGAAACAGCTGAGTTGCAGGGCAATCTGAACGAAAGCGGTCTGCTTGCTATAACACCTGAAACTACTACTCAATCAACTACAACACCGGCTACAACAACTACACCGGCTCCTCAGACAGAGCCACCTGCAACCACGCAGGCAACAACAGTTGTAAGCGAGGAAAATGCAGAGTAATATGAATGGTATAATAACAAAAGCTATCGGGGGCGTCTACACAGTAGAAGCCCCCGAGGGCATATATGAATGTAAAGCAAGAGGTATTTTCAGAAAGAAAAATATTTCTCCCGTATGCGGTGACAGGGTTGAGATTTCCCTTGAAAATGACGGTGGAGGAATAATCGAGAAAATTAATGAGAGAAAATCTGTTTTAATACGTCCGCCTCTTGCAAATCTTGATATATTGGTGTTTGTGTCCTCAACCTGTGAGCCAAAGCCGAATTTGCTGTTACTTGATAAGTTTATAGCCATAGCGGTTTTTAAAAAAATCAAGCCGGTGGTTGTATTCACTAAGGTGGACAAGTGCGATTGCGGTGAACTGACGGAGATTTATCGAAAGGTTGGTATTGATGTTTTCGAGGTCGATAACACAACGGGAGAGGGCAGTTGTGAGATAAAAAAGCTTTTAGAGGGAAGTCTTTCGGCGTTCACGGGCAATACGGGTGTGGGAAAATCTTCATTGCTTAACAATCTTTTCCCTGAACTTTCTCTTGCCACGGGAGAAATCAGCCGTAAGCTTGGCAGAGGCAAGCATACGACACGCCATGTTCAGCTTTATAAACTGGAAAATGGAGGATATATTGCAGATACTCCGGGATTTTCTTCCTTTGACACCAATCGCTATGATATTATTTTCAAAGACCAGCTTGCGGATTGTTTTACAGAATTTGCTGAATATTCTGATAATTGCAGATTTCAGAATTGCAGTCACACAAAAGAAAAAGGCTGTGCGGTAATTGAGGCTGTAAATGAGGGAAAAATCCCTAAATCACGTCACGAAAGCTATATTGAAATGTACGAACAGGCAAAACAGTTGAAGGAATGGGAGTATAAAAATGGATAAATGCGTAATATTTGCAGGCGGAGAAATGAAAGATTTTTCCTGCGTAAATATGACTGAAATATCCAAAAGTTTTGTAATCTGTGCTGACAAGGGATATGATTATGCAAAAATGTTGGGGATTAAGCCTGATTTGATTGTGGGTGATTTTGATTCTTTGGAAAATCTTCCTGAAAATTCTCAAAACCTTAGAAAATATCCATGCGAAAAGGACGATACCGATTTGATGCTTGCAGTCAGATATGCCGTCGAGCATAAAATGTCAAGAATTACAATTTACGGGGCGCTAGGCGGACGCTTGGACCATACTCTCGGTAATATTCAGACGCTAGCTTTTATTTGCGCAAACGGAGGTATAGGCAGGATAGTTTCGGAAAATGAGGATTGTGTAATGCTATTTCCGGGGAAATATGCTTTTGAAAAGCGTGAGAATTATTCGCTGTCATTGCTTTCATATTCCGAAAAAGTGGAGGGACTTACAATAAAAGGTGCCCAATATACCCTTGAAAACGGCGAAATTTCTAATACTTTTCCTATCGGGATTTCAAATGAAATAACTGCTGAAAATTGCGAAATTTCCTTTCAATGCGGAAAACTGCTTGTAATTCAATCAAAATTGTCACCAAATTGAGCCGAGTGAATATTATATAAAAGACGGTCGTCAAAAAATATTCGGGAGGCTTACTTATGAAAGTTGTTGTTGTGAAAAGCCCTAAACTTTTGTCGGGGGTTCTGAAACTTATTTTTAAAATTAAAAAGGAAGAAAATTACTGATTTTCGGGGCTGTTACAAGTTGACAGCCCCATTTTTCATAAATCTGTTGCAAAAAAGGCGGAATTGTGGTATAATAAAAAAGATTTCAACTATTGATTTGGAGAAAATTTTATGGAATATAATTTCGATATTGACCGCTGGGGCAGTTTTTTTATGGTGCCTACCAGCGTGGTAAATGATTACATAAGACTCAGTGACGGTAGTTTTGTTAAGGTTCTGCTTTGCATTCTTGCATCATCCAAAAGACAGATTACCTCAAATGAATTGGCACAAATTTCAGGACTTAGCGAGGATATTTGCGACGACGCAGTAACTCATTGGGTTAGCCTTGGTGTGATTTCAACCGGTTCAGAGGTGAAGCAAACTCAAACTGTGGCAACGGTTAAGCATGATGTTAATGCAGAACCCGTTTCGACAGTGGAGGCAGTTAAACCTGAAAATAAGCCGACAGAGAAGAAAATTATTGTTACATATTCTCAGAAAGAAATTCGTGAAAAGGCAGAGAAGGACGAAAATCTCAAACAGCTTATTAATGACATTCAAGGTGTGCTTAAATTTTCAATAAATGGCAAGGAATTGGGTAGATTAGTGGAGCTTTACGAGTTCTATCATTTTGATGTACCGACCATTTTGCTAGTTGCCGAATATTGTGCCCAGATGGGAAAGCGAAGTGTGGCATATCTTTCGGCGGTGCTGATTCGCTGGTATGAGCAGGATATTACCTCTTATGCAGACGTTGAGGCAGAAATTATCCGCTGTACTGAGGAGAAAAGTTTTGAAAGCAAGTGCATGAGAATTTTTGGAATGGAGTCAAAGCCGTCTAAACAGCAAAGAGAGCTTATGGATAAATGGTATAATATTGGCTTTAATTCTCAAATGCTTGAAATTGCATACAATAAATGTATGGATGCAACTGGTAAGCTAACATTTAAATACATAGATTCTATTCTCATGAAGTGGGCGGGTAAAAGCATTACTACTCCTGAGCAGGTGCAGATTGACGATTCCAATTTCCGCATGAACAACAGTAAGAAATATCAGAAAAGTGCAGAGGAAACGCCGAAAAAAACGTCATACGATTTGGACGAGTTTGAGCAGTTTGCCCTCAATTTCAATCCTAACAAGAGAGGTGGAGCATGATGAGGTATTCAAAAAGTGCTTTTGAAAGAGCAGAAATAACCCTTGCCGAGCGCAGGGAAAGGGCTGAGCGTGAGCATAAGGAGCGTTTGGCTGAAATCGAGTTGCAGGCTCCTGAAATTGCGGTAATGAACGCAAGTTTAAAAAACACAAATCTGGAATTACTGAAAGCAATTACCACATCTAACAAAGATACTAGTGCCAAAGACCTGATTACACAAATCAGGGATAAAAATCTTATGACTCAGCAGACTATTAAAGAGCTTTTAAAAACTTGTGGTTATCCTGAAGATTATTTGGAAATTACCTATTCATGTCCTAAATGTAGGGATATGGGATTTTGTGAGGGAGTAAGATGCGAGTGTTTTGATAAGCTTTTGGCAAAATATACTACGGACGAGCTTAACGAGAACTGCCT
Organism: Hominimerdicola sp.; assembly: GCA_051882035.1. Taxonomy (GTDB): domain Bacteria; phylum Bacillota; class Clostridia; order Oscillospirales; family Ruminococcaceae; genus Hominimerdicola. The sequence goes on along the minus strand of JBJERA010000055.1, from coordinate 5,246 downwards.
CATCAGACTTCACGATTTCAGCGAGTTCAGAATTGATTTTTACCCCGACAGCGGAGTTGTTTCACCACGAAAGAAAATGGGTGAGATTTACGATTACTGCAAGAAATATACTGATAACTTTAACAAAAATTCTTCATCGCTTTTCTTTTTCGGACAAACGGGGCTGGGCAAAACCTTTTTGTCATCTTGCATTGCAAATAATCTGCTGAAAGAAGGCTTTAACGTTGTTTTCGGCTCAATTTTACATCTTTTCAGAACTATTGAAAGCGAGCATTTCGGCAGGAGCGAGGGCAATACCCTTGATATTATTATTAATGCAGATTTGGTAATTCTTGACGATTTAGGCAGTGAGTTTCAAACTTCTTTCACAGATTCAGTTCTCTATGAGATAATAAATGACAGACTAAATTTAGGTAAACCGATAATAATTTCCACAAATTTGTCTATGAAAGAAATGAATTCTAAATACAATGAGCGAATTATTTCTCGTCTGACCGGCTGTTTCACACCGCTAATGTTTATGGGCGAGGATATTCGCCATGTGAAAAGAAAACTTGGACTTGAATAGGGTGACAAAATGATTAAGGTAGTTTCTTTTTTTCAGGACATTCTGTTGCTGATGCTGATGAATTGCGTAGGAATATGGAGTATTGTGGCAATTCCCACAGCATTGAAAGTTGTTGCAATAGTTTTTTTGAGTGTTTTTTACCTGATGTTTATAATTAAAGGAAAGAAAAGTAAAAATGACTCTGCTAAAATGCGAATGCTTGATAAGGGTGCGTTCATTCTCGGCAATGGAACGGTTTTGGCTTTATTTGAAGTATTTGTAATTGTATTTATGTGTATGCTGTCGGATTTATCAGTTGGTCGGTTGATAGTTAATGGTATTGTGGCTTATCTGTTGATTTTTTTGGTGAATCTTAGTGGAATGATTAGGGTTATTGCTGGTTCAAGGCAAATAAAACCTATTTGGTATATTATTCTGTTATTTACTTGGTATATTCCCATTGTCAATTATTTTGTTCTTAGAAAATTTTATAAAACAGCTCGCTCTGAGTACAAATTTGAGCAGGCAAAGCTTGACCTGGACAATATGCGTGTGGAAAATGAAATCTGCAAGACTAAGTATCCAATTCTTATGGTTCATGGGATATTCTTTCGAGATTGGCAGTATTTTAACTACTGGGGAAGAATTCCGAAGGAGCTTGTGCGAAACGGTGCTACAATATTCTATGGAAAACAACAGTCGGCTAACACCGTAGAAATCAGCGCAGGGGAACTTGCGGAGCAGATTAAGAATATTCTTGCGGAAACTGGTGCTGAGAAAGTAAATATTATTGCTCATTCAAAGGGCGGACTAGATTCCAGATATGCAATTTCAAAGCTGGGTATGGATAAATATGTGGCAACGTTGACAACAATTAACACTCCACATTACGGCTGTAAATTTGTGGATAGAATTTTAAAATCCTGTCCGCAGGGGCTGATTGACTTTGTTGATAATAAATACAATAAAGTGTTTACAAAATTGGGGGATAAAAATCCAAGTTTTATCCAAGGCTTAACCGATTTGACCTTTGAAAGCTGTCAGAAGTTCAACGAGCAGGTTATTGATTCGCCGTTAGTAAAATATCACAGCGTTATGTCACGAATGAATGGAATGTTTTCTGCCGGATTTCCGCTGAATGTTGGTTATTATTTTAATAAGCCACATACAGAAAAAGGAAATGATGGTCTTGTTACAGTTGAGTCAGGACTTTACGGCGAATGGGCTGAAATGATTCCTGACACACCAAAACGTGGAATTTCCCACGGTGATGTAATAGATTTGATGAGAGAAAACATTAAGGGGTTTGACGTCAGAGAGTATTATGTTGAATTGGTAAAAGATCTGAAAAACATGGGGTATTAATGCAACTTATTTGAAAGATACTAAGTGTTATAAGTAGGAGTGGAATAAATGGGTGATTTTGAACAAAATATTTCTGCTGAAAAACTGCTTGAAATGTATTCCGACATGGTTTACCGTCTTGCATATGCCAGGACGAACAGCAAGCATGACGCAGAGGATATTACTCAGGACGTTTTTCTCAAATACATAAAGTCCAACGTGAAGTTCAATGATGAGGAGCATCGCAAGGCTTGGCTGTTGAAGGTTACTGCCAACACTGGCAAAAGTTTTGTGACATCCGCATGGTTCAGACATCGGGCGGATATTGAGGACGCTGATAATATCAGTGTATGCATGGAAGAAAAAGGCAGCGTTTATTATGCTGTTCAGAAACTTCCTGAGAAATATAGAACGGTCGTTCATTTGTTTTACTACGAGGAGCTTTCTGTGGCACAAATCAGCAAAATTGTGGGTAGTAAGGAGTCAACGGTAAAATCCCAGCTTCACCGAGCCAGAGAAATGCTCAAAGAAATTTTAAAGGAGGAGCAATATGAATTTTAAAGAGGATTATTCAAAAGATAACAAAAAAATTGTTCCTAATAAAGAATTTCTTAACAGACTTTCGGCAGAAATGGTTAAAGCTGAGGAGGAAAAACGTCGCAGCAGAATTTCTGTTACAAAAATTGCAATTCCGATAGCGGCTTGTCTTGTTCTTGCAGTAGGAGGAGTGACATTACTTAAAAATCAAAAATCAAAAGTTTCGACTTCTGAAAGTTCACATATTGTTGAACAAACAACATCTGCAACTACTCAGACGCAAAAACAAACTGAAAGCAGCGTGGCTGACAGTCTTGTCATATTTGACAGAGATATGTATGATGATGAGTCTTTGGATATGATTGGCGACGTTCCACAAAATTTCGACGAGATTATTTCAAAGTTAAAAGATGGTTCAAGTTTGAAAAAGCTTTACAAAAGTGATACCGATAAGTTCACTCTTTCGGGAGCTATGGAGCAAAGTGAGATCGATGAGCTTGTTGCAAAGCTTGAAACATTGGAGTTTTCTGAGGAGAAATTCGAGTCATCTGAAAATTACATGGCTGTTTTCGCAAACGGAGAAACAGTAAAATTCTCAATTCTTGATGATGAAAAGGTTTGTATTAAATCCTGAAATTAAATATGTCTGTTGATAGAAAATTCTGTTTAAAATTTACACATTAGACTGTGCAGTTTAGTTGCTGTGCAGTCTTTTCCTTTATTGCTGGAAAAAAATAATTTGCTCCAAAAGGTTTTAAATGCAGAAAAAATGTGCATTTTATAATTATAGTATTGATAAAAGGGGTGGGTGAAAAAATGCGAAAAACGGCTGAATTTGCGGTGATTTTTGTATTTGGCGGTCTTTGCTACGGCTTTATCGAAATTCTCAACAGGGGTTACACCCACATAACAATGGGGATTCTTGGTGGCATGGCAATGTGCGTTATTCATATGCTTAACACTGAGCGTCGGAAAGGTATGAATTTGTGGATTATTATGCTGGTTAGCTCGTTTTTTATTACTTCGGTTGAGTTCATTGCAGGGGAGTACCTCAATGTTTATCTTGGTATGAATATTTGGAGTTACAAGGATCTGCCGTTTAATGTTGACGGACAGATATGTCTTTTGTTTGTAGGAATATGGTTTATACTGTCATTTGTTGGCTTGGTTTCAGATGATTTTATCAGATACAAAATTTTTGGAGAACCCAAATTTTATAATTATTTCAGTAATAACAAGGAGTCCTACTCAGCAAGCATTTAAATTAAAATCATTTTTATTATTAACAAAACTAGTCTTAATAAAAAATTCATAAAAAGTTTCTTACCCATGAATTAAAAAGAGCTATGACTGTGTTATAATTAACCTGAAATTTGGTCTCGGAGGTTTTTTATGAGTGATTTTAATATATCAATAGTAAATATTGGTGATATAAATTATATGGCTGGTGTTTTTAATAAAATAAAAAATGAAAAAAAGCTGAGTATTGTCTATCTTGGCGGTTCAATTACAATGGGCTGCGACGCTTCAACAGAAGAAAACAGATATGTAAATCTGTCCGCAAAATGGTGGAACAATAAGTTTCCTGACGCTCAGGTGGAGTGGTTTAATGCAGGAATAGGTGCAACTACATCACAATTTGGCGTTGCAAGAGCTAACGATCATGTGCTTTCCAAGAATCCTGATTTGGTGTTTGTTGAGTTTTCAGTAAACGATGATAATACACCGTTGTTTATGGAAACATATGAAAGTCTTGTTAGAAATTTACTTAAAGTGCCAACGGTTAAAGCTGTTGTAATAATAAATAATCTGTTTTATGATACTGGAAAAAATGCGCAGGGTATTCATAATAATATTGGTTTACATTATAATCTTCCAATAGTCAGCGTAAGGGATTACATTTATCCTGAGATTATGGCTGGAAATGTGAATCTTTCGGATTATACGGCAGATATGCTTCACCCGAAAAATCTTGGTCACAAAATGATTTCGGATCTGGTATGCAATCTTTTGGACGTTGAATACGAATATTACCAGCAACTTGGCGGAGGAGTCAAGCCGGAACTCCCTGAAAAATTTACATCATGCCGTTATGAAGATTCGGAAAGATTTCAGAATTACAACTGCATTCCAATTTTGAACGGTTTTTCGGAGGATACACACAAGGCTTTGAAATTTTCAGACCCATTCAAAGATGGTTGGACTGCTCATGACAAAGGTTCGCAAATTACTTTTAAGGTCAGCGGTTCAATTTTAATGCTCCAATGGCGAAGAACGATTAATAAGCCTGCACCTGTTGCATCTGTCACCGTTGACGGTGGAGAAAAGATTATTCTTGATTCTAATTTTGAAGAAAATTGGGGCGATTTGTGTGCGATTACAAACCTTGGCAATCATTTTAACAAGGGTGAGCATACAATAACTGTTACAATCGAACAAGAGGGTAAAAAAGACAGTGATTTCATGTTAATTTCTGTTATTACAGCTAATAAATAGAATGCTAAAAAGTAAGCCTCCGAATTGTCGGAGGCTTTTGCGTTATATTTTCTTAATTTTAGTATAATTAGCCATGATTTTCTTTGTGCCTTTATTATCAAATGCAATTTCAACTAGCGTATCATCTGCCATTTTGGTAGCACTAAGTACAGTACCCTCGCCGAAAATTTTATGCATGACACGTTCACCTGCGGTGAAATTTTGAGTATCATTGGAATAACTTTTCTTGTCAGCACGTTTCATTGCAAGCTGCTGCTGTAAATTCATGCTGTGGATTGGCTTAACTTCATTGCCGGAATATTCCGATGATGCAAGAGATAAT
>JBJERA010000054.1:0-2865 GCA_051882035.1 Hominimerdicola sp. | reverse complement strand
GTTTGTTTGAAATAATATAAATATCTGGGTATCACTTTGAGTCAGCAAGCGAATAAACAAGCTTTGTATACCTGCAAACGGGAGCAGCCAAAGCAGCATTCATAAGGTGTAGATAGAGCATTTTGTGAAAATGCCTACGATTAAACCGAAAACAAAATTCAGCAAGATAAAGGTTTATGTGCTTTCTTTCCATCCCATGATAGGTTCCTTGAATAAAGCTCTTAGCATTTGAGATCATCGTATGAAGCCATACCAAATCTGTACTGTTAGCGTCAAAAATGCTGTAAACGTGCATATATTTCTGAGCAAGCGGTTTCAAGTAGGCTCTGCAAGCATCACTTTCAATTGTAGAACCTTCTACGATATGATTGTTGGCGTATTTGCCGATAGTAACGCCTTTTAGATTTTCAAGGCATTCCATTTTCAGGTATTGTGGCTTGCCATTTTCGTCCTTGGAAAGAGCAGTAATGACCTTCATCTTTTCGGTTCCTCTGCCACGTTTCTTGCCCTTTGTCGGTGCTCCGACATAAGTATCATCAAGCTCGACAGTTCCCGAAAGCATATACTTGTTCTCTCGTTCTGCCATTGCATAGCGAAGCCTTTGGAGTACAAACCAAGCGGTTTTGTATGGTAGCTTGAGAACCTGTGAGATGTAGCAGGCTGATGAGCCTCGTTTATCGTTTGAAAAAAGGTAAATTGCCCACAGCCAGACTGTCAGTTTCAAATGTGACCTGTCCATTACTGTTCCGCTTGTTACAGAGCTTTGATGTTTGCAGTTTTTGCACTGGTACTTTCCTCTTGATTTCAGATAGTAATACTCTGTGCATTCGCATTTGCTGCACTTGAAACCTTTCGGATAACGCATTTTGAACAATTCTTCTCGGCATTTATCCTCGGTATCGTATTTTTTCTGAAATTCGATTATGCTCATTTGTGACTTGTGCTTCTTGGAATGCATGATTTTTCCTCTTTTCCGTTTTTTCATACTTCCATTATAGCACTTCACCTGTGTTAAAATCTACACAGCTGCTTGCTGTTTCAAAGTGATACCCAGAATAAAAAATCGTTACAATGATAAAAGTATTCTGATTATTGACGGTTCGGATATTACCAAGCCTGCAAGCACTAAGCTTGAAGGCTTGTGCGAGGTCAGGGACGGCAGCACAGGCGAGATAGGGATAGGTTATCACACTTTAGGCGCAGCTGTATTATCGGACAGAAAGCTTCCTTACGGAGTTTACAGCAAAATATATTCATCAAAGGAAACTGATTTTGTAAGTGAAGATAATGAGATCATAAATTGCTTTGACTTTTTAAGTAAACATTTCTCCAAATCGAATATCCGTACAATGGACAGAGGCTTTGATTGTAATAAATACTACGAATATTTCATAAAGAACAAAGAAAAGTTTATTATCAGAGCAAAGAAAAACCGCAATGTGATCTACAAGGGTAAAATAATAAATATCCTTAAACTTGCAAATACATTTAAGGGTAAATACAAGCTTGAATACAAGGATAAAAGCGGAATAAACAGAAGCGTAAAGATAAGCATTATTCCGATAAGACTATGTGAATTCAAGAATACCGAGCTTAATCTTGTGGTGGTGTACGGTTTCGGAACAACTCCTATGATGCTGATAACCAATCTGAAAAGCGATGACAAACGTCTTTGTACAGCTGTTTGCAAGGTTTATCTGATGAGGTGGAGAATCGAAGAATATTTCAAATTCAAAAAACAGAGCTTTGACTTTGAAAACTTGAGAGTACAATCCTTGAAGTCTATCAGAAATCTTGATTTGCTGCTAACGATTGCAATAGGGTATGTTGCCGAAATATCGGGTAAATCGGATAACATCAAACTGCGTGCGGAAATTGTTGAGGTTTCCAAGCGTTTGTTTGGTGTACCCAATTTTGTATATTATGCTGTCGCAGACGGTATTTTTGAGATATTAAAGGCTGTTAAATCAGGAATCGGACGGTTCTTTTCCTTGCCGGATAACGATGGGCAGTTATCTTTGTTTTCCTGTTATGAGGTTTCTCGGCTGAATTTTGGGGAAAGTTAAAGTTTGTTCTCCCCTTGACTATATTTATGATTTGGGGTATAATGGAATAAATCGGGTAGATAAACTGCTCGACATATCGGATTGATATAAATATACATAATGTTTATATCATAAACACAGTGGTTATAATATGGAGGCAACTATATGAAATTCTGGACAATACAAACCAAACGTGTTGTTGAGGTTATTAAGGAAAAAGGGATTTATCAACCAAACTTTAACCAAAGTCGTTATTTGAAAATAAATAATAATTTAAATTCATTGTATTCCTTTATCATCCAATCATTTAATCAAGTTAATAAAACGGATTTACCTGGCGTAGTGTTCGCATTTGCAAAAAGTGAAGGTAATATGATATTTGAAATTAACACTTTTGATGAATTCAAGAAGTTCATTATAAGCAAAAAGAGAGTGATTGAAGGCTTTTGGAATAAGTTGGATATAAATAATCACATAATTATTGAACTTGATTATGAGGTTGACTTTAATCCAATGTATGTAGACATAAATGATTTTCAATTTATAATGCCACCAATCATTATATTTCCTCCATACACACAAGAGTCTGAACACAAAATAAGGAAATATATTGGAATAGGTAAATTTTCCGCTTCTGTATTTCCAAGTAATGTGATACAAGTTCATTTGCCTTATATTGAAGAAAAGAATGTTTTAAATATTTACCCGTTATTTGATATAGATTAGAATGTAAATTTCTGCTTTTTGGTGGGGTGTGAACAAAATCTCACGCTCCTTTTTTGCATTACTACAACCATTACGCCCTTGCGTGCAAACATCA
>JBJERA010000053.1:0-2890 GCA_051882035.1 Hominimerdicola sp. | reverse complement strand
AGCGCCACCTTGCCAAGGTGGAGGTAGCGAGTTCGAGCCTCGTAATCCGCTCCATTTTATTTTTGCGGGTTTGGTGTAATGTTAGCACGTCTTTCTTCCTGAAAGGAAGTACATGGTTCAATTCCTGTGACCCGCTCCAATCACTTGCCGTGACGGGTTCATCTCGTTGCGGTTTTGTTGTATCTTATACTTTGTATTCGCTGTTATAGAAACATATTATTTTATAAAAAGTGTATTAAGGGGCTAGCCTCTGGAACAAAATCCGTTATCAGTTTGTGATAGCGGATATTTTTATTGCTGATAAAAGTGTGTGATATATATGTAATCCACAGAAATTATCAACTGTTCATTGTCAATTCTTCCTCAGTCCCTGCATGAAACCGTCAAGTTCGACAGAGCAGACATCGCCGCCGATAAGCTGTCCCTCATATACAATAAGGGTGCATTTTATGCAGTCACTGTCTTCATAGTTAGGATAATTTTTCACCTTGTAGGTGTAAATATCTACTGTTTTGCCCTTGAATTTGCTCAGGTCAAAGCCTTGTTCTTTTTGCAGTTTGTTGTAATTGTCGTAAACATCGTTCCATTCTTCCGGAATAACAGTAGCTTTGCATTCGTCAAATTCGTTCGGTACTTCCCAACCCATTTCTGAAATAAATTCCTGACGCTGTTTTTCGGTTTTCATTTCGTATATTGTCGGTCTGGTGAACCGGTAAGCGGTCAGCCCTATCGCAACAAGCAGACATATTACCGCAATAATTACGGCAATCCCAAAAACTGTGGGCTTTTTTACTTTAAAGGTCTTGATAAACATAGGTAAGTTCCTCTCTTTCCTTGTCTGGTTTGTACATATATATGTCCGTGGGATTGGTTTATTCCTGATGAGGATTTTTCGTCGAATTTCAAAAAAAATTTTAGCCTCAGTTTTTAGTAAGGTAATAAATTTAATGTATAATAGTTACACTCTTTTATATAACCTGATTGGCAATAAGCATTGACTTTTTTATAGTGAGTTTGTATCGTGGATTAAATATTGATTTTTGTATATCTATCGTTGTGCAAGTTTACTAAATACTAACACATTAATTAATATGAATTAACGATTTTAAGTGCTAATTTCCATAATTGCTTTGACAATTTCAAAATATGTGGTACAATATTAATAGGTAACGCTTGATGTATCTATGAATGTTTACATATTTTGTTATTGCTTGAACTTCGGCAATAATTTGTATATTCATTTTGTGCTGAGCTGATGTCTCGGCGGATAATTTCTGCCGATTTTGGATATATGAAAGGAGTAATTATTTTATGTCTAAAATTATTGCTGTTACTTCGGGTAAAGGCGGAACTGGTAAGTCTTCAATCAGTGCCTGTCTTGGATATGCTCTTGCTAAGCAAGGCAGCCGAACTCTTATTATAGAGCTTGACTTCGGTCTTAGATGTATGGATATTATGCTCGGTATGCAGGGTAATATTACTTACGATTTGGGTGACGTTATTGACGGTACTTGCGATGTTTATAAGGCTACAACTACTGTTAAGCTTGCGTCTAATCTGAGCGTGCTGTGTGCACCGGCTGACCCGTTTGTTCAGCTTAAAGCCGAGGATATTGAGCGTATTACTCAGGAAATGAGAAAGTATTTTGAATATATTATTATTGATACTTCTGCGGGTATTAACGGTTCGGTATTTGATATTGTTACAAACTCTGATCTTATTCTTATTGTAACTACTCCTGACCCAGTTTGCGTAAGAGACGCTCAGATGATGTCTGACGAGTTCTACAAAAGAGGAAATCAGAAACAGCGTTTGCTTATTAATAAGGCAAGCAAGAGAATTTTTGAATTTGATAATATGAATGACCTTGACGATATTATTGACGCTGTGGGCGTTCAGTTGATTGGCGTTATTCCTGAGGACTCTGCTATTCCTCTTGCAACAGGAAAGGGCGCTCCGCTTTCGTCAAGTTCAATGGGATTCCTGGCATTCTCTGCGATTTCCAGAAGAATTAAGGGTGAACATATTCCTATTTCTATTAAAATGTAATTTTAATAAGCTTTACAAGAGCGTTTATTGCTCTATATTATGTTTTGAAAATAAATATTAGGGGGTTTTTCTTTGAATATAGCTTTTATTGCTCACGATTCCAAAAAAGAGCTTATGGTGCAATTCTGCATCGCTTACTGTGGAATACTCAGCAAGCATCGTTTGTGTGCAACGGGTACGACAGGCAAGCTTATTGCAGAGGCGACAGGTCTGCCTATTCAGCGTTATTTAAGCGGCGCTCAGGGCGGCGACCAGCAGATTGCCGCAAGAATTTCATGTAATGAAATAGATTTGCTGTTGTTTTTCAGAGACCCCATAAATGTTAAGCCTCACGAGCCTAATGAGAGAAATCTTCTCAGACTTTGCGATGTTCATAACATTCCGGTGGCTACTAATATTGCAACGGCTGAGGCTTTGATTCATTCTCTTGAAAGAGGAGATCTTGATTGGAGAGATATTGTTAATCCGTCAAATTAAAATTTTATATTGGTACTGCGTTGACGAAGGAGAGTAACCGTTGTTTTTGGTTCAGCGAGAGCCGTTTGGTGAGAGGGCTTCATGGGAATTTCGGCGAAGGACACCTTTTGAGCAGCCGTTTGACAGAAAGAACGGCGTATTTCTGCGTTAAAGATATTCGAGTGACTGAGGCGGAGATAATTTCGCTTTGGTAATTAGGGTGGTATCACGATTTATTAAGTCGTCCCTTTGTTGGGACGGCTTTTTTTAATTGATAACCAAAAGGAAAATAAGTAATGTACAATTTCTGAAAGGATTTGATTTTATGGCATTATTGGCAAAAAGACCAAAGGGTACGCTGGACGTTGTTCCGTCGCAGGCTTAT
>JBJERA010000052.1:0-2895 GCA_051882035.1 Hominimerdicola sp. | reverse complement strand
ATCTTTTTCATACCGCTTGTACCTACTATCATGCTTGTAATGGCCTCGTCGATTTCATCTTGTGACAAACCATTTACATTCATAAGGATTTCAACAGTAACTTCCTTAGATGAGAACGAGGGAATTTCAACTGCCTTAGGTACTTCTCCGTTTTCGTCTGCAAATTTTGAATAGCAAATATTATTTGAATACTTTGAATCAACGCTTAAAACCTTTATCTGAGGAATTTTCAGCTTAAACGGCGAATAATTCCCGATTTCAAACACAAGTCTGAAAATCTTGTAATTTTCCCGCTTATTTGTTGAAAAAGCATTTTCATTATAAACCGCATAATTTGACAGCGCATAGGTATGCAACTCGGCAATTCCCATTTTTTCAAAAGGATTTTTCTCATAATCTATTCCGCACTTTGAAACAGGCGTAAAGAAAAGCGGAGGAAACATACTGAGTATTACCGCAAGAATAATCAACGCAATAACGCACCGTTTCAAAAGTTTTCCTATTGAAATGTACCCCTTGCCGAACTTAACGCCTTTTTTTAAACCCTTAGCCTTAACCGTAGGTGCAGGCAATGGCAGGTCACCCGCATATTTATCCTGCTTTTTCGGAGAAGTTCTCGCAGGGTCTGTATACGTCTTAGCAACCGACTCAAAACTTCCGCCTGCTTTTCTGTTGGTTGAAAAAACTTCCTCAGCTGATTTTGTCTTAAAAGTACGGTCGTTCAAGGGTTTATTTTTGCTCACCTTTGGAGGTGTAATGCCGTCCATGGAATTAGTTTTGTCATAATGATTTTTCATGGCTGTCAATTCCCTTATTTTTTATTGTTCAAAGCGTCCTTTATAAGCGGTTGCAGTGCCTTGAACACTCTTTCTCTCGTGTCCTTGATATGCAGTTTTGCTGCATTTTCTGAAAAATCGGTCATTTTTTGAGGATTGTCTATCAAATCCTTTACCGTATCAACAAGAGTTGTTTCCGTAAGATTTTTTTCTTCAATAACAATTCCTGCTCCTGCATTCTGCAAAACCATACCATTATAATACTGATGATTTTCAGCAACCATAGGCGACGGAATTAAGATAGCACCCCTGCCCATAGCTTCAAGCTCTGCAAGCGAGCTTGCTCCGCATCTTGAAATTACCAAATCTGCTGCCGCCATGCAAACCGGCATATTGATATAATCTTTTATGATAAGTCTTTTATTTCCCTTTACCTTAACGCCGTCCTTTTCAAGCTTTTCCACATAATCGGAATAACCCTTATAGGTTCCGTAGGAATGAATATGATTTACCTTGATTCCATTATCCTGATACCATTTGAGAAGTCTTGCAACATTTTCATTAAGAACTCTCGCTCCCAGACTTCCGCCTGTTGACAGAATACAGATTTCGTCCTGTGCAAATCCCAGCTGAGCTTTTGCCTCAGCCTTTGAAATTGAAGAAAACTGTCCACGAACGGGAAGTCCCGTAACGGTGCAATGCTTTGCCTCAGGGAAAAACTTCTTTGCGTCAGGAACGGTAAGCATTACCTCGTCGCATACCTTTGAAAGAATTTTATTGGTAACTCCTGCAAAAGCATTCTGCTCATGGACGGCAGTTTTTACTCCCAGCTTTGCTGCCTGCTGAACAATTGGACCTGAAACATATCCGCCCGTACCAATACATAAATCAGGCTTGAAATCCTTTATAATAGTTCTCGCTCTTTTGCCCGAAGTCATAAGATAGCCTACTGCCTGCACATTTCTTTTAATGTTAGTCCAGTTAAGCTTTCGCTGAAAGCCTGCAACCTTTATGGACTCAAAGCGATATCCTGCCTTCGGAACAAGTTGAGCCTCGATTTTGTCGTCATTTCCTGCAAAACAAAATTCTGCGTCAGGATAATGCTCCTTTATAATTTCGGCAATGGCAAGAGCAGGATTAACGTGACCTGCCGTACCTCCGCCTGCAAGAAGAACTCTCAGCATTATTATTCGCCTATGAATGAAATATCATCCACAGACTGCACCTCTTTCCATTAAATTATTTCTCTATATTGCACTGTCTTGAAATATTCAGTAATACTCCCATTTCCGCAAGCTGAATGAGCAAAGCCGTTCCGCCGTAGCTGAAAAACGGCAGGCTTATTCCAGTATTCGGGAAAGCGTTGCAGGCAACCATTATATTGAAAAATGCCTGAGAACCGATTTGAATTGTAATCCCTGCGGCAACAAGCATACCGAAACGGTCTTTCGCATGAGAGGCAATATAAAAGCCTCTGAGAATAAACAGCACGAACAGAAATACTACAACCATTGCTCCCACAAATCCAAGTTCTTCGCAGATAATAGAGAAAACAAAGTCGTTCTGTGCCTCAGGAAGATACAGATATTTCTGCTTTGATTCACCGAAGCCCAGTCCTGTCCAGCCGCCCGAACCAATAGCAAGCAAGGATTCATATGTCTGATAAGTGTCGCCGCTGATGTCAGAAGTAGGATCTTTCCAGCTTTGAATACGGTCACTGATATAGGAAAATCCCGAACCGCCTGATACTATTTTTATTAAAACTAAAATTAAAGCAGCCCCCGCACAGACTCCGATAAATTTCCAGAAGGTTTTTGCAGGCATTCCGCTGACAAACATCATTGAAACTCCAATTATTCCAATAAGCATTACAGCAGATAAATGTCTTTGCAATGCAAGAACCAAAAATACCAACACCATTATAATTGCAAAAGGAACGATGCAGTATCGCCAGTCAGTTTTAAATTTTGGAAAATTTACCGCCATTATGTATGCAAAAATAATAATAAAGGCAACCTTTAAAAGCTCTGACGGCTGCAAATTAAGCGGACCGATTCTTATCCAGCGTTTTGCGTCTGCAACAGCATATTTATCACCAACTAATACAGTAATAATACAA
>JBJERA010000051.1:0-2923 GCA_051882035.1 Hominimerdicola sp. | reverse complement strand
TGTTAATTAGTTATAACTAACTCATTTGCAATCCAACTCAAATATGAGTCAGTTTGTTTCTATCATTTCAGCATCAGCTTTTCTGAGGGAAAGCTCATAACCTCTTACCGTAACTTCAATCGGGTCTCCGAGCGGAGCAACCTTTCTGATATAAATATCAACACCCTTTGTAATTCCCATATCCATAATTCTGCGTTTTACAGCACCGGTGCCGTTAAGCTTTTTCACATTAACGTTTTCCCCTATCTTTGCATCTTTCAAAGTAGCCATATAAACCTACCTCCGTTAAATTAAATCATAATTTTAGTTGCCATTTCCTTGGAAACCGCAACTCTTGATTCTTTTACATTTACAATTACATTTCCGCCGTTTTCGCTGACAATCGTAACCATTCCGCCCGGAACAAAGCCAAGATTTTCAAGAAACTTTCTTGTTTCAGGATTTCCACCGACCTTCTTTATCATATTTTCTTCTCCAACGTTCGCAAATGTCAAAGGCATCATGTCGTCCTCCTTAAAAAGTTAGATTATACTAACTATTTCGCAAAATCTTGGTTAGAAATCTCTAACCGCTAATGTTAGTTTACTATAACCAGTCAAATTTGTCAACAGTTTTTCCGAGTATTCATTGTAATTTCAGAAGGTTACACAAAACTAACTTGTTTTGATTATACTTTTTGTATAATCGGTTAGCTATTAATAACTGCAACAAAGCCTTTGATTTTCAGTAAATCAAAGGCTTTGGGGATTAGAATATTGGAAGTGTATATAATTATTTGATAAGATTTTCACCAAATTCCTTGCACTTTTGAAGGTCATCATCAGAAGGAGTTTCGTTCACAATAAGTCCCTCTCCATCGAAAAGAACAGCGCCGTCAGCAGTTACTCTGTCCTGCCAAACTCTCATCCATTCGCCATCTCCCCAGCCGTATGAACCGAAAAGTGCGACAGTTTTTCCGCTAAGCTTACCCTCAATACCTGAGAAAAATGGTTCAAATTCACTTTCTTCAAGTTCTTCTGAACCCATTGCAGCACAACCGAACGCTATTCTGTCATAATCCTCAATATTGCCTGAAAATTCTGATACTGCAAACAAATCAGCGTTTGCTCCCTCCGCAATTTTCTTTGCCATAGCCTCGGTATTTCCTGTACCGCTCCAATAAATAACTGCTGTTTTCATAATACTTACCTCCTATAAAATTTTCAGGGCTTTATAAATATCAATTCCCTGATTTAATTTATTGCACAGATATGTTCTGCACTTTGTATAATTATCAAAAATCTTCTTTGCTCTATTGGCATCTGAATAAACTTTCCAGCAACCACAGAGCAGATAATTCTCACCTTTATTTTCAATAAAGCCTGCAACGTCCTCAATAGGATATCCTAAAAACAATCCGATTTCATGGGGAAAATCCGACTTTTCTCCTATTCTTCCCGACAATCTGTCAAGACATTCATCCAAACTCATCTGAGCAGTATACCCGAATTTTATGAAATACCGTCTAACCGTAGATTCTGAGAGTCTTTCATTTAAAAGCTTTTCGTTGTACACAAATAATAATGTCCTTGTATCAGATTCATGCAATATGCGAATTTTTAAATTTTTCACTCCTGCCTTGCAGTTAAAATAGTTAATGTTTTCCTCTACTGAAAAAATCCTCTTGTCTACTGAGAAAAGACTTGCAGGCTTTATCCCCAGAACCGATGGTGCAGACTGATACGCCAATATTTTACTGAAATCTCTGTGTTCTGTCTCGGACATATTTGCCTCCTTTGAGTTTGTTACAACTAACCTTTCATTAAAATTTACTTCTTATTGCAATACTTTTCAAGAGCATTTTTCAATGCTGAACAGCTTGACGAATGACAAATCTCTATTGGAAATTTCATTCTACCCGCTCCCTGCTTTACTCCGTTTAACATTTTGTGGGATACCGTATCGGAGAACACTACTGCCAAATCAGGTGAGCCAAGTTTTTTGTCAAATTCCGCAGGCAATTTTATAAAAACTTTTGCCTTACAATTATATGATTTACAAATATCCTTATATCTGGTTGCCATTCTATCATTTCCGCCGACTATTACTATGCTCATTTTTTTACCTCCTATTCAAGTTAGCAGCAACTAACTTGAATATATAATATCATAAAACGTATAGTTTGTCAATAGCAAATCAAAAAATTTCGAAAAATAATGCAGGATACACCATTTGATTATGGTATAGCCTGCATAAAACACTATTTGATCTCAATTACCTCATAACCTGCATCAGTTACAACTTTTTTCAAATCATCGTCTGAAATGTCTTTTGAAAGTTCAATGTAAGCACACTTATCCTCCAAAGAAACTTCTGCGGTTACTCCATCAATTTCGTTCAAGAGCTTAGATACTGTTCCCGTGCAGTGATTACACATCATTCCCTCGATTTTCATTACCTTTTTCATTGTTTTGACCTCCGTTGTTGTATTAATTTCCAAAGCAGACTTAGTTTGCTCGTCTGCTTTTTTATCACTTTTGAAAAGATTAAGCCTCAATGCATTTGTTACAACGCAAAATGAACTCAGACTCATTGCCGCCGCCCCGAACATCGGGTTTAATTGCCAGCCGAATAACGGATAAAATACACCTGCTGCCAAGGGTATTCCCAACGAATTGTAAATTAAAGCCCAAAATAAATTTTCTTTGATATTCTTAATTACTGAGCGACTAAGCTTAAATGCAGTAACTGCATCCTGCAAATCGCTTTTCATTAAAACAATGTCTGCCGATTCGATTGCAATGTCCTGTCCCGCCCCGATAGCAATACCAACGTCTGCAACTGTCAAAGCAGGTGCATCATTGATTCCGTCGCCTATCATTGCAACTTTTTTACCCTCAGATTGAATTTTTTTTATAATCTGAGATTTATCCTCAGGCAGAGA
>JBJERA010000050.1:0-2934 GCA_051882035.1 Hominimerdicola sp. | reverse complement strand
AGGAAGAAATTATTGAGGCAAACGCTCTCGACCTTGAAAACGGCAGAAATAAGAACATGAGCAAGTCGCTTCTTGACAGACTTGCACTTAACGACAGCAGAATTGAAGGCATGGCAAACGCTTGTGAGAGCCTTGCAAAGCTTGAAGACCCAATCGGACAGGTTGTTTCCGGCTCGGTAAGACCCAACGGAATGAAAATTGAAAAGGTAAGAGTTCCGATGGGCGTAATCGGAATTATTTATGAGGCAAGACCAAACGTTACCGTTGACGCCGCAATCCTCTGCCTTAAAAGCGGAAATGCCGTAATTTTAAGAGGCGGAAAAGAGGCTATAAACTCAAACAAAATTCTCTGCGCTCTTATGAGAAAGGCTGTTAAGACTGCGGGATTCAGTTCTGATATTATTCAGCTTGTTGAGGATACCGACAGAACGGTAGCTGTTGAAATGATGAAAGCTAATAGGTATCTTGACCTGCTTATTCCACGAGGCGGAGCACAGCTTATCAGAACTGTTGTTGAAACTGCAACCGTTCCGGTTATTGAAACGGGAACCGGAAATTGTCATGTATATGTTGACAGCTCGGCTGACCTTAACATGGCTGTAAATATTGTTGACAACGGAAAAACTCAGCGTCCGTCTGTATGCAACGCAGTGGAAAGCTGTCTTGTTCACAGAGATATTGCTGAGGATTTCCTCATTAAATTGAAGAAAAAGCTTGACGAACACAATGTTGAATTCAGAGGCTGTGAGATTACAAGAAAAATTCTGGGCGAAGAAAACTGCAAACTTGCTGAT
This sequence comes from Hominimerdicola sp., assembly GCA_051882035.1. GTDB lineage: Bacteria > Bacillota > Clostridia > Oscillospirales > Ruminococcaceae > Hominimerdicola. The sequence continues at coordinate 2,140 of JBJERA010000050.1, read as the reverse complement.
GAAGAGGATTATGCAACAGAATTTCTTGACTACATAATTTCCGTAAAAGTTGTTGAGGACATGGCTGAGGCTTTGGATCATATTGCAAAATATTCCACAGGTCACTCCGAATGTATTGTAACTGAAAGCCTTTTTGCTGCGGAAGAATTCAAAAAGCGTGTTGACGCTGCGGCTGTATATGTAAACTGCTCCACACGTTTCACAGACGGCGAAATGTTCGGACTTGGTGCAGAAATCGGAATTTCCACTCAAAAGCTCCACGCAAGAGGTCCAATGGGACTTACCGAAATGACTACAACAAAATACATTATCACAGGCAATGGACAGATAAGGAGTTAATATTTAATGGACACAATAAAAGAAAATGCTATTAAAGCTATTGTAGATACTGCAATATCTAGTTTTGCAAATGGTTTAGATATAAAGCATACAAGTGAAGTTGACAATCCTGATGGAGTTATTAATTCTAAAAAAAATAATATTTTTATAGCTGAACTTGGTAATGAATTTATGTTTTATTCTGCTTTTGTTCGCTCTTTTGACAGTTCATTCGGAAAAGTTCTTGAAAATATTAGTAATAATATTGCAAAACTAAGTTACGAAGTAAAAGATGAAATATACGGTTATATATTACCACAACAACAGCAACAAATTGATTATATGATGGATTCATATCTTAGAAGAAATAAACCAACAGTAAGTCATTATGTTGATTTTAGATGGATAACACCAAGAGATACTCGAAGCTACGAAACTAGTCATTGTACAGATAATTTTTTCTATGATAAAATAAATGATATATATTATTTAATTGAACTTAAAGCTGGTGGAGATTTAGATAATAAAAAGGCTAAAAGTGAAAAAGTAGCTTTATTAAATGAGTATTTTATACTAAAAAATCATCTTATTGAAAAAGGTATTGCCAATCCAAATATTAAAATATTTCTAGCAACAGCCTACAATAAGAATGGAGAAGGAAATACCTTTAAAAATGATAGGGTAAGACAATTCTTTTCAAATGATGAATTACTTATAGGAAAAGATTATTGGAATTTTGTATGTGATGACCCAAATGGATTTGACATAGTTATGTGCCAATATAAAAAAAGTGCTGAATATATAAAAAATGCTTTAATAAAAGTGAAACGTTTATATTTTGGAGAAAATATATGAATTTAGAACTATATAATGAAGATTGTCGAGATATAATAAAATCACTACCTAACCATTCTATTGACTTAATTTTAACTGATCCACCTTATAATTTGGCTCCATATAGTACAGGTAATATGAAATTTGAATGGCGTTCAGAAATAAATAATGATGTTGCTCAATGGGACGAAATACCAATAGAGCCGATTGAATTTGTAAATGAAATTAAAAGAATTTTAAAACCAACTGGCAATGTATTCATTTTTACAAGTTATAATTTATTAGGTAAATGGCATGAAGCTTTTGATAAAGAATTCGATACTTTTCAGTTTATGGTTTGGCACAAAACAAATCCTGTTCCTAATATACGAAAATCTTCTTTTTTGAATAGCTGTGAGTTAATAGTATGTTTTTGGAATAAAGGACATACATGGAATTTTAGTGCACAAAATGAAATGCATAATTTTATAGAAAATCCTATTTGCATGGGAAAAGAACGATTAAAAAATCCTAAACACCCAACACAAAAACCTGTTGCTATTTTAGAAAAAATTATAAAAATTGCAAGTAATGAAAATGATACTGTATTGGATTTATTTATGGGTGTCGGTTCAACAGGGGTGGCATCAGCAAAATTGAATAGAAATTTTATTGGAGTAGAAATTGATAAAGAATATTTTGACGCAGCAAAGAAAAGAATAGAAAATTTCAATAATCAATAAAACATATTTATTTCTTGACATATCCCACGTTTTACGATACAATTATAAAAGAATTTTAATAAAATACAAGGAGAATGATTATGAAGAATACAGAAAAGACTATGGACAAAATTGTTGCACTTTGCAAAAACAGAGGTTTCGTTTATCCGGGAAGTGAGATTTACGGCGGTCTTGCTAATACTTGGGATTACGGTCCGCTGGGCGTTGAGCTGAAAACAAATATAAAGAACGCTTGGAGAAAAAAATTCATTCAGGAAAACAAGCTT
>JBJERA010000049.1:0-2944 GCA_051882035.1 Hominimerdicola sp. | reverse complement strand
AGTTCAAAAGGGCAGCAGAACGTGCGGAAATACCTGTAAATCTGCATTTGGGTATGGAGGTTTACGGTCATGGAAAAACTGTACTTGATATTGAAAATGACAAACTTTGTACTATTGCAGGTTCAAAGTATATGTTGGTTGAATTTAATTTTGGTGAGCGAGAGGACATGGTGCAGCGTATTCTTGGCGACATAAGTTCAGCAGGATATGTGCCAATTGTGGCTCATCCTGAGAGATATGAGTTTGTGGCGAAAAATCCTACTCTTTTGTATGATTGGGCTGACAGAGGGTTTCCTTTGCAGTGCAATAAGGATAGCGTTTTAGGGAAATTCGGCAGAATGGTACAAGAAATTGTAATGGATATGCTCAGTGAAAGACTTGTTTCAATCGTTGCGAGCGACGCTCACAGTTCGGTTTCAAGGACTCCTTTTTTGCGTTACGCTTATAATTCGGTAGCAGAAAATTTCAGTAAAAAATACGCAGATTTAGTCTTTTGTGAGAATCCACGCAGGGTATTGCTTAATGATGATGTAATATAGCTATAAATGCGTTTGAGCTTTTGTTTAAAACGTCAAAAAAAATTTTTCCATGCAAACTTTGCTTGACTTTTTGGCAGAATAAAGCTATAATAAGTTTATAATATTAAAAATATATAAGGAAGGTGTATATAAATGAGAAAACTAATTAAAAGAACAATGGCTTCTGTTGCCGCTGCTGCTTTGTGCGTAACAATGGCTTTCTCCGCTTCTGCTGCTACTGCAAGCGATGTTGTTACTGCTGCTAAGGCTTACTGTGTACCACAGAAGAATGTTGCAGAGCTTAATAATTATCTCACAAGTACTTCAAAGCAGTTTACTTCTGCTGATTATGATTATATGATTGAGCAGATGAGATTAGCTTATGAGGCTAATGTTAAGCCAACTCTTGATTCTATGTATCCTGGTGTTGACTCATCTGCTTTGACTGAGGCTCAGCTCGAAGAACTTTATAAGGCTATTCCAAGGGCTAACAAGCAGGCTATTCTTGACGCTTTGCAGGCTGTTGGCAATAAGTATGGTGTAACTATTGATGCTAGTGCTCTTGCTTCTGGTAATTATACTATTGTTGTTAAGGATCAAAGCGGTAACGTAGTTGCAGGTACAACAACTGGTAATTCCGCACTTAATACAGGTGACGGTTCTATCGCTCTTGAAGTTTCTGCTGCTGTAGTTCTTGCATTGGCTGCTATCGGCACAGTTGCTGTTTCTAAAAAGACTAAGAAGTCAGTGATGTAAATTATGTCTGTCAAGCGTGTAAAGAAAACCGCATCTGACATTCAGCATAAGGATAGCAAAGAGACGTGCAAAGCCTTGCTGGCTTTCACGCCTCTTTTGGTTTTGATAATAGTTTGCTGTATAATGGTGTTGGTTGGATATAAAAAATTCCTTTATATAAAGGGCTATGCTGATATGGCTTTCAGCAACAAAAATGTCGGCGAAATGAGTGCGGATAATCCTTATAAGCGTGCTGACGCTGTTCCTATGACCGGTGAGATAGAAGTACCTGTGGTCAAGGAATCGGAAGAAGATACTAAGCCTGAAACGGAAACTCATGAGATTGTTTTCCCTTATTATGGAGACGCTTATGCAACGCTTACCATTGATAATGAAAATGTCGGTGTAAAGGATACTCCGGTTTTTTGGGGCGACAGCGACGATTTGCTTGAAAAAGGCGTTGTTCAGTCAAATTATTCATCTTATATAGGTATTCCGGGCAGAGTTGTTCTGGCGGCTCATAACCACACTTTCTTTGCTTATTTCAAAAATATTCAGGTTGGTGACAGAGCTACGCTTACAACTGAATATGGTAAATTTGTCTATGAGGTAAAAAAAATTGAAATAAGGCAGGATACCGATACGGAACTGCTTTATTATGATCCAACTGCGGAAGAAGTTACTGACGACTTGATTATGTATACCTGCTGGAACAACGGCTATATGGGTACTTCCGATAAGAGATTGTACGCTATTTGCGAGCTTGTCAGCAGAGAATACACGAATTAAGGAGGCAGAAGTATGTATAGTTCAAGATTAAATTCATATCTGCTTAATGTAATTGTTTCTGTAATTATGGTCTTTGCCATTTTGATTACGGTGATTCTTAATTTCTTTTCTTATGTACTTCTTGATAAGACAACTTATACGGACGCAATGTATGAAAACGAGGTCGATACTATTGCATTTGAAGAAATCAATCAGTATTTCGACAGACAATACGCTTATACGGGTATTGACGCAGAGGTTTTCAAGTCTGTGGTAGACAGGAATGATGTTTCTGTTCAGATTTTTTCTTATATTGATTCTACCTTTGAGTATATGACCTGCAAGACTGATAGACTGCCTGAATATAATTATGATTTTACGGCGATTGAGGAAAGTCTGAATGCGGATTATGAGCGTTGGGCTGAGGAAAATGATACTGTAATCGACGAAGAGGCTCAGAAGAATATTGATATGACTTTGAAAAGCGTGAAAGAGGTTATCAATAACAAGCTTGATGTTCTTATGCTTTCATATCTTAATAAAGAGAATGGCATTTCTACATTTGTGCATGACCACTATTCACAGTTGAAAACGCTTAGAATTGCTTCATTTGGCGTGGTTGCTTTCTGTATTCTTTTGCTTGTTATTATTAACCGTAAAAAGCACCTTAACAATATTTTCTACTGGACGGGCAGCTCTTTATTTGCGTCAAGCGTGATTATTCTTGCTCCGTGTGCATATTTAAGGTTTACAAATTATTTTGACGGACTTATTCTTAAAAATGATGCGATTTACAAGTCGCTTACTCAGTCTATGTACGGAATACTTGACAAGAACATTGCCTGTGCTATTGTGCTTTTTGTTGTATCCATTGTTCTATTTGTTGTGAATATGGCAATGTACAAAGGTTGGTTCAGATTTAC
>JBJERA010000048.1:0-2960 GCA_051882035.1 Hominimerdicola sp. | reverse complement strand
CTCGCTATGACCGTATGTATCGTTAATAAATTTCAGACCGTCCATGTCTGCCATGATTACTAAAATTTTCTTACCCGAAGCGTCTTTCCTGATTTCACTAAGCTTGATATACAAACCACGTCTGTTATAAAGCCCCGTAGCCATGTCAATAACTGAATTCTGCATAAGCTGAGTTCTTATTCGCATCATTTCAAGAGAATTATTAACATTTCTTATCCAATTACGGTAAACATAGTTAATCCTATGCTTCTGAGTAAGTTTACATCTTAGAACCGAATATCCCAGAGTTTCATCACTGAAATGGATAGGTGAAAAATAATAAACCGACGGCTCATCATGCCATTCATACATCTGAGGCAGCATTAGCTTGGTATCAAAATATCTGTTATCAATTTTACGAGAATAGCACTTGATTTTAGGAACTTCCTTACTAACCTTTGAATCAGCATATATGAATATATTCATATTTTCAGGATAACCCTCTTTGCAGCCATCATTCATATCAAGCCAATTATCTTTCATACATAGGTAAAAATCCTCATAAGGCGTAATAAGATAAGTGGAACGATAAATTTCATTAATACAATCCAAGGCCGTATCGGTACTTACAAGCTGTTCATACATATAGCTTTCAAGCAGACGGCTTATATCCAAAGATTCATTGGTATCAGGATTAACAAGATTGTGATGAGCCATATAAATAGACGAGTTAAGCTTTTTCTTTATATAATGCATATCGGCAGTACAACCACAGCTTTCACCTATTCTCAGTCCACCGCAGGAAAACGTTCCCACTTCCTGCACCGGAACGTCAGGCTCGATTACCTCATGAATTCTATTTACAGCCTCAGCCGCAGCCTTTGCAACATGAGGCTCAAAAGAGGTTATGGCAATATCATTTATTACTGCTTCCTGCGTAGCGTCATAGCCTGTAACAATTACCTGTTCAGGCACTTTTATTCCATGCTCTATAAGTCTGTTTGCGAGACCAATCGCCATATGGTCACTTCCGCAGATTACTGCATCGGGCATTTCAAGCTTGCCACTGAAAATATCATCGGCAAGTTTTTCTCCCGAACCATACCAGAAATCACCGTAAAAAATTTTGTTTTCATCAACAGGTATATTATTTTCATTGCAATAATCCAAAAATCCGCCCAGACGCATTTCAGAAACCTTATAATCTTTTATGCCAGTCAGAAAATATACATTTTTACACTTATGAACAGTATAAATATGCTCCGTAATTTCCTTAAACGCCAATCTATCGTCAGTATAAACTGTTTCATAATCGCCCATTGGCAAATCAAAAGAAATAACCTTTTTCCTGCACTCAGCATTAAGCCTTGACAGCACTTTGTCAAAAGTATCGGATTTTTTATTTTCTGAAAGGGAAATTGAAGTAACAATTACTCCGTCAACCAAATCATAATTCAGAAGATTATAGATATTAAGCTCGCCTGCAAGATAGTCTTTATAATAATGACACATCTGAACCAGAGTTGAAAACAGAGCTACATCATAACCATACTTATTGCACTGCGAGAACACGCCTTCCATAACTCTTTGCTGATAAAGAGCTTCGGGATTGGTTGTAATTAAAGCAATTAGCTTTCTTTTCTTCATCATAAATACATCCTTAAAATCATATATAAGCTTTATAATTTTACGATTTATTGCTAATTATATTATTAAGAAACAGTCTTAACAATTTATTCCAAGTATATTATGTATTCATAAGTATCAACACATAATATTATATAATATTTCAGCTTATATGTCAATTATTTTTTGGCAAATAAACAAATTTTATATACTATTCATCCTTGAACCACAATTTCTTTTCGGACTTTTTCAAGTTCTTCAAGGAAAAGCATATCTGCCTGACTTAAACGGTAGCTGTTCTGATAAATCAGAACATCTTTGTTAGTCTTTTTTATATTCGGACATCTCCGCTGAACCAGCTTATACCTTTTTAAAATTTCCTTTGGCATAGGACTTACCCACATGAAAGCATCAGGACAAGATGCAAGAATATCAAATTGACAGCCTCTTTCATATACATAAATATGCCTTTTATGATTATTCATCTCAGCATTTTTCTTCTGATAAGCAGTTGAAATATTCGGCACCATATTATCCCCGTGAAGAATCTCCACATATTTATCAAGAATTTCCTCATTGATTTCTTTTTCTTTGACAAGTGAACTATTCTCGCTGGTAATCAAAACATAGTCAAACTCCCATGAATTATGCACTTTAAGATTTTTTTCTTCAATAAGCGGCATAAAAAAGCTCTCATAAGTCACAGGATAGCGGATTATTCCCATGTTATATTCACATTCCACAATGGAATTTATAGAATCCATTGAATTCGTTTCTTTGATTTTCACTTCAAGATTAAGAGATTTATCCAGCTGATTCAGAAATTCCGTAAAAGCATAGGTAATATAGCTTGCTCTCGGCAACAAAAGCTGAAAATTTAATGAGTTTTCACTATTATCATTATAAAGAGCCTCCATTTTATCAATCTGCACAAGAATTGCCTTTGCGTACTGCAAAAAAATCTTTCCCTTTTCAGTTGCTACAACTCCCTTTGCAGAACGTTTGAAAATAGGAATGCCCACTTCCCTCTCCATTTCCTTGATTGCCTTAGAAAGGTTTGGCTGCCCCATATACAAAGCGGTGGCTGCCTTAGTTATTGAGCCAAGCCTTTCAACCTCCACCATATATCTTAAATGTGTTAAATTCATTTTTGCACATATCCTTTCACTAATTCTGTAACCGTTTACCATATAAAATTGTACATATACCAATATAAATTATAACCCTAGGATATTGATTTGTCAATAGTTTTTTTAATATCTTAAAATATTTCATTATACCCACAATAATAAAGCCGAAGATTTATATGGTTTTCACAAAAAACGGACGAACATTCTTAAAACGTTCGTCCGTTA
>JBJERA010000047.1:0-3036 GCA_051882035.1 Hominimerdicola sp. | reverse complement strand
TATCTCCCACACCTATGAATAGTATCAAGAATTTTCTCCTGTTCAGTGATGGCATAAAAGTAGCACCGACTATTTCTAACCGATGCTAAAAAACTTTTTACTATATTTGTTAATACCATGCAGCCATACCATCTTTAAGAACAATACCGTTATTGTATGATTCTACAATTTTTCTAATAGCATGATCAGCATAAAAGGTTTTTGTCAATGGTTTCGTTGCACTTGGAAATTCTTCTTCAGATAATTCTTCCATTCCTTCTTCGATTCTCATTTGATTTATCGAAGCTCTCATCGCATTTTGTTCTTCTATTGTTATTGTACTTGTAAAATCATCAGGTGCTAATTTAGTTATATCGATACAATCATTTTCTTTATCAATAGTGATTATACCATTTCCATTTTCTTCATTACCCTCTGGGAAATACCAATAAATGATATATCTTTTGTTTTCATATATAAGTCTAAATGTGACCATAGTAGATTCCACCTTGATGTTGCTAAATTCAAAATACTAAATATATTGTATCAGAGTTCGCAGAAAAATCAATAGGTCTGCAAGCTACTATGAATAGTATCAAGAATTTTCTCCTGCTCCGTTTCGTCAACTCCTATGCTTTCCAGAGCCTCTCGTGTTCCGCAGTCAGAGCAGATAATTGTTACATTATCCACCCTTGAAACAGCACCTCTTTCACTGAACAGTTTTCCGCATTTTGGGCATACCCGAACCCTTATTTCATTCGTCTGCATAATATCCTCCTCATTCTGTCAACTGTATTAGTCAAAATTCTTTTGTCAAAGCCAAAATATTCATACCCCTCAAGGCAGGTATAGACATAGTATTCTGACGGTATGCCTATCGGTCTGTCAGACCTCATCACATACGCAAAGCAGTCAAGCGTGGTTTCCTTTGTTTTATCCATACTTGTCACTTTCAATGTGTAGTCCTGCTTGTAGTAAAAGTTCGGATAACCCTCGTATCGGTCGAGTGCTATTTCGTCAATTTCGGTAATCTCCCAAACTGCAACAGGAACACTTGCTCCGATTTTCGGCTCAATGGTTAAGTACGAACCCGTAAGACTTCCTCTGAAATAGAGTATGTGATTCTCCAGCGTTGCAGTCCCCACAAGCCTTGCTTTGGGACAGCGTATTTTCATCTGCCTTACATTCAGGTTACTTCCGTAGGCAATGTAAAACCTTGTCAAGGAGCGGGTAGTATTTTGCTTTGCAAAATCTCCACCCTCAAGTCCTTGACAAGTCTTTGTTTCGGGTTTATCTTCGATTTTAAACCCGAAAGAGTATCTTTTCATTTGAATCAGTCCTTTCCGAAGAATTGTTCTTCTACCACCTTAAGACCGCCTAAGCGGTCGGTGGGGCATGTGCCTATATTCTTCAAGCGGCTCTGCCGTTGCGGAAAGCTCCGTCACCTGAAAGCCTTTTTGTAAGAAGTTCTCTTGCTGTCTTGAACTCGTCACCAATAAAGCCGAGCCTTAAAAGCCAGGTTCTCATTGCGTATTTGGGGTTTTCGTTCTGCTGTGGTTTCGGACTTGCTGTTCTGACTTCCTTTGCCATTTGGCTAAGTGCAAGGCAAAGCTGAATGTAGCTTTTTAGCTGCCCTGCGTGAAGTCCGTTCTGCTTTCCGTCTGATGGCTTGTCAAATTGGAAAAGTCTGAATTCAACCGTTCCCTTTGTAAAGGTTGCGTGTAGGTTCAGCATATGGTATCGGCTACCGTTGTAATGGTGATTTCTGCCGTAGTTTTCATCGTGGCTCTTGTACCATACATCGGCAAGCTGTGACATTGTTTTAGGCTTTCTTCTGTTGACCTGCTCTAAAAATCTTGTGTCAACCGTTCTGCAGTAGCGTCTGATTCTGTCACCGTCAAGGTTCAAAGCCTCGGATAAAAGGCTTTCGTGGCTTGCCATAATATTTGCAAGGTTTCTCAGGGTCTGTGCTGTGTGTCCCTTTGCACCGATGTGAATGTGAACTCCGCAGCCCCTTGAGGAATCGCTCTTTGCTCCGGCTTTTCTAAGCCTTCTTATAAGCTCCTGCAAGGTTTCAATGTCGTTGTAGTTAAGGATTGGTGTTACCATTTCGCACTTCTCGCTGTCAGGTCCTGCGATGCTGACATCCTTTTGGAATTTCCACTCTCTGCCTTGCTCGTCATACGCTGACCAAGTGCAGTAGCCGTTCCTGTCGGCTGTGTTTTCATATCTGCCTGTGCCGAAGAAGTCGGCTGCGATTTTTGCTGCTTTATTCCTTGTGATGTTGTTCATCTCAACCTCAACACCGATTGTCTGCTTTTTCATTTCCTCGATTTGTCTTAATGTCTTTGCGTTCATAATTTTTCCTCCGTTGTTCGGCTTTTCTTTGCCTTTCGTTGTGTGTATATTACCGTCATAACGGAGTAATAGCAATACGATTACTGCACAAACATATACACAATATATTGTGTATATCTGTGATACATATTTCTATATTTTGATTACAATGTCCTCACAATGTATTACATTCAGACCACAACCGTTGTCCCAATCAACAAGTATGCTTGCCGTATCATCAACACCTCTTACAGTGCCTTTCGTTCCAACAGGTGGAGCTTGCACATCGTCCATTTTAACAAGCTCAACTCTTGTGCCGATAGGGTATTCTGTCCGTACTTTTTCAACAATCTCTTTGCTTGGAAATTTCATTTGATTTCCCTCCTTGATATTAGTAGTACATATATCACTCTGAACGGATGAAATTGCAAGAGCTGTTTTGAAATTCTGCCAAATAAACAAACCGCCGAAAATCCAGCGGTTTTAAGTGTGAGTATTAAACAACAGTGAATACCTTAATCGGAACATTCTCCTTTTTGCAGTTTTCAATTACAAAGCGTGTTCCGTGGGATTTACCGTCCCAAAAGGCGAGAACCATATCGGCATACCTGATTATTTGCAGATTTCTTTTTAATGGAGCTGACCGTCCATAGATTTCATATTGGGGCAGAAATTCCGTCAGTTTTATGTTATGGGTGTTTGCATAAACTCTTGCACACC
>JBJERA010000046.1:0-3041 GCA_051882035.1 Hominimerdicola sp. | reverse complement strand
GCAAGCTTTGCTTTAAGGTCATCAATATTATTAGCCTCAACATTTACAAATCCGCCCACAAAAGGGAAGAAGTAGTTATGGAAAACTTCCTGACCGGTAGCCGAAAGGGTAGCTATTGTTCTGCCGTGAAAGCTGTTCACAAGGGTAATAATAATATTTCGCTCAGCATCCTTACCGTATTTGTCAAAACTATATTTTCTTGCCAGCTTAATAGCACATTCGTTAGCCTCAGCACCTGAATTACCGAAGAAAACCTTGTCATAACCGGTAGAGTTGCAGAGCGTTTCAGCAAAATCAGCCTGTACCTTAGTATAATAATAATTGGAAGTGTGCTGGATTTTGCGAACCTGAGAACAAACCGCATCAGCCCATTTATCATTGCAGTAGCCTAAGCTGTTAGTACCGATTCCCGAACCGAAATCAATGTATTCCTTGCCGTCTTCACCAACAGCAACCTGCTCATGACCGCTTTCCATAACAAGGTCGAGCCGACCGTATGTACCCATAACGTGTTTGTTAAACTGTTCTATCGTATTCATTTTTATCACTCTTTCGTAAATTTATAAAATTCTTATCTATTAAAACTGTCCGAAATATGGTACAACATGTCTGTTTCTATAATTATTCTTTTCAATAGCCATAAAGCTTACAAAATCAAATTCAGCTATAATCACGCTTTTTTCATATTGGTTAAGGTAAATAGTAGTTTTATTTTCAAAATACAGCGTCATATATATCCCTCATATAATTTTATATCTTCATTTAAATAAACTGTGTACCTACACCTTCGTTTGTCAATAGTTCAATAAGAATTGAGTGCGGAACTCTGCCGTCGATAATGGAAGTCTTTTTAACTCCACGTCTGACAGCCTCAACACAGCAGTCAATTTTAGGAATCATTCCGCCGCTGATGATGCCTGTCTTTTTGAGATAAGGAACGTCGCTGACATTTACAGTAGGAATAAGAGTAGAATCATCGTCTTTGTCTTGAAGAAGTCCTACAATATCTGTCATAAGAATAAGGTTTTCCGCCCTAAGGCAGGAAGCTATTCTTGCAGCGGCAGTATCAGCGTTTATATTATAGCTTTGTCCGTCCTCGCCGACACCAACGGTGGAAATAATAGGCACATATCCGTTGTTTAAAGCATCAAGAATTGGTTTAGTAGTAATTTTCTTGATTTCACCCACATAACCTAAATCAACCTCGCCTTGAAGCTTTTCGGCTACAATCATTTGTCCGTCGCAGCCGCAAAGTCCGAGAGCTTTACCTCCATGTAACTGCAAAGCACTTACAAGCTCTTTGTTGACTTTTCCGCAAAGAACCATTTTTACAATGTCAATGGTGTCTGCATCTGTGTAGCGAAGTCCGCCGATAAATTTGCTTTCAATGCCAACTCTGTTTAGCATTGCATTAATCTCAGGGCCGCCGCCGTGGACAAGCACAACCTTAATTCCAACCTCGTTAAGCAGGACAATATCACTCATAACAGCCTCTTTAAGAGCTGAATTTGTCATAGCGTTTCCGCCGTATTTTACCACAACAATCTTGTCATGATATTTCTGAATATAAGGCAAAGCGTCAATTAAAATCTGACTTCTGATCTTATTGCTGATTTCCATATTTCATTCTTCCTTCTCAATTTTATTTGTAATTGAATTCTTTATAATATCATAAGCTTTCTGAGGGTTTTCCACAACAGAAATTATATATCGTTTGTGGGCATGGTTCCCATTTTTTGAACTATCCAACAGTTTTGAAGTATAAAAAAGCGAGCCATATATTTTTCCGGCACCCATAAAATCTACGCTTTCTATTTCGTCATAAGAAACAATCAGAGCAGATAATGGTGCAAAGGGACGTTTTTTTGTTACCGTAATCACATTTTTATTAGTAAGTATGTAATATTCTTTTCTTAAACGGTAGTATGTATCGCTGAAAATAAAATATATAAAAAAGGGCGGAATGATAATTCCAAGAATAAAATGGTTTTTGATTGAAGAAATAAATATTATCATACAAATAATAGAAAAAGGCACACAAAATATCAGTGAATACAAAGATCTTTTATCAAAATGTATACCTCTATATTTTTTGCTTGCACCTTCCCATAGTACAGTTTCATCTTGCTGTATAAACTGCGGAAATCGGCATTTCTGCGTGTGATTATCAATATCCTGCATAATTTTCCCCTGTTTTCTGCTGATTATTAATCTGTTGCATGATAATATTGTAAATTTCACCTGCTTTTTTCAGCTTGCAAAGTCGAATGCAAAGCGGTTTTCCTTTTTCGTCAAGACAGTTGAGGGAAGTATAGCAAATCTGACTGTCAGAAATAACTTTTAGGTCTGATATATCACTAAATGAAAAAGCCGTCATATCATTTCCGTTTGAGTCAATAATACGCTTATTGGTAATGATGAGCATTCTGCTTTTTTTATTTTCTTTGTAAACATAAGAATCATAAATGTTTGCGAATGCACCTAATATTCCCAACACCAAGAAAATCAGAGGAATAATAACCGAATCACTTGACGAAATCTTAAATGTAAATACCATTCCGACTATACCAAAAAGCAATGCTCCGACTGCTTTGGCAACATTAGAAGGCGAAGTTTTAAAACAAGAAGCTCCGCTCTTGTGCTGGCATTTAAAAACAATTTGTTCATTAGGAAGAAACTGAAAATCAGACGGAAGTATGCCACGAACTTCAGGCGGAGGCAGAATAACTGATTCGGTATCATACTCAGTATTAGCTCTTGCAGGAGCTTTACCTGTCTGTAACGTTTCAGCAATATTTCCTAACGAATTTTTGATTGAACTCATGCTGTCTCTGACCTGACTTCCAGTGTTAGTTTTGTCAAGTCTGTCCAGCATATCGTTTATGTCAAAACCCATAAAAACCTCCTGAATTAATTAACTTCTGTAATCTCCGTTGATCTTAACATAATCATATGTCAGATCACAGCCCCATGCAGTTGCAGAAAATTCTCCCTCTCCGATAGAAATTGAAATTGTGATTTCGTCTTCAAGAAGTACTTTT
>JBJERA010000045.1:0-3044 GCA_051882035.1 Hominimerdicola sp. | reverse complement strand
TAATAATTTTGCTGAAAATTTTAGCTTTAAGGCTGTTGAAAAATATAATATTATGTGATATAATGAAAAATACATTTAATTTTCGGGAACGTTCACCGTTCCCTACATATATTGAGGTGACATAAAGTGGAACAGCAGGTAAAACATAAAAAGAAGCCTAAAAAACTTCTTAATATAATGTTTTCTCAGAAAACGACAATTATTCTATTGCTGTTGGCGCAGATACTTTTAATTTTCTTTATATTTGCAGAGTTAAGCGTTGCGTCAGCATATATTCAGGTCGGGTTTTCGGTTGTGGCAATAATACTGGCGTTTTATATTTTAAATTCAAATGAAAATCCTGCGTATAAGCTTGCCTGGATCGTTCCATTGCTTGCAGTACCTGTATTTACTGTGGGATTATATATGATACTAAAAAACCAAAGGTCGGTAAAACGGGTAAGAGAAATGTATCAGCATAAATGTGAGCTGACCAAGCCTTTTCTTCGCCCTGACAAAATTCTTACTCAGAAGATAAAAAATGAGGATCCGGAACTTAACAAGCTTGCCAACTACATTGACAAACACGGCGGTTACCCAGTTCATGAAAATACCCAGGTAACATATTTCCCTCTCGGCGAAAATAAGTTTCAACAGATGATTATTGAGCTTGAAAAGGCGGAACGCTTTATTTTCATGGAGTATTTCATTATTGATACGGGGGAAATGTGGAGTAAAATTGAAGAAATTCTTATACGAAAGGCGAGCGAGGGAGTTGAAGTCCGCCTTATGTATGACGGAATGGGTTCGCAGTTTCTCCTTCCTTTTCAGTATCAAAAAAAGCTGACTAAAAAAGGAATAAAATGTTTGGTATTCAATCCTTTCAGACCCATGCTTTCAACTATTCAGAATAACCGTGACCACAGAAAAATCCTTGTAATCGACGGAAATATTGCTTTTAACGGCGGAGTAAATATTGCGGACGAATACATAAACAAACATGAACGTTTCGGTCATTGGAAAGACAATGCAGTAATGCTTAAAGGCGACGGCGTATGGAATTTCACCATGATGTTCCTGCAAATGTGGGAGGTTTTTTCAGGCGAGATTTCCGATTACAATGTTTACAGACCAAAGAAAACAGCTGTCAGCAATAACGACGGTTATGTGATTCCTTACGGAGACTGCCCTCTGGACGGAGAAAATGTCGGCGAACTTGTATACATGGATATTATTAACAATGCTAAGGATTATCTATACATAACAACCCCTTATCTTATTCCCGACAATGAAATGGTAACAGCGCTTGGCTATGCCGCAAAAAGCGGAGTAGACGTAAAAATTATTACTCCGCATATTCCCGATAAGTGGTATGTTCATTGCATTACACGTTCGTTTTATCGTGACTTGTTAGCTCTGGGAGTAAAGATTTACGAATATGAGCCGGGATTTATTCATGCGAAAACTTTTATTTCCGATGATAAATCAGCGGTTGTTGGCACGATAAATCTTGATTACCGCAGTCTTTATCTGCATTTTGAGTGTGCCACATATATGCACGGCTCGTCATGTATTAAGGACATAAAATCCGATATTGACGATATGCTTGAAACAAAATGTATTCCTATTACAAGGGACAACAGAAATCCGTTCAGCAGGTTAATCGCCCTTGTACTGAGGGCATTTTCTCCTTTGCTTTAATAAACATAAAAACGGTGCAAAACATAAAGTTTTACACCGTTTATTTTTGCATTATCCAGTCATTTTTTCTCCCCAATTAAAGTTACTAGGTAAATTTTCCACATCATTTATCGGGTCAGGATACTGTCCGATAAAATCTCCCGCACCGGGATTTGCGTTGCTGCACCACTGCATAAGTCTTATTGTGTTAGTGTTTAATCCGGTTCTCCAGCACGCATAGCCCATCTGGTCTGAACTATTGTTTTTCATAACCATATAGATAGTATGCCTAAGCAAGTCATTTGGGTCATCAACCGAACAGTCAACGGCACTATTACAATCGGTTACTGTTTCTGAAGTGTTATTTAGAATATCCGCAATAGCCACATTCATTTCGTTGTACAGAATCTTTGCATTAAGATTTGCACTTTTTAGCTTTGCTTTTTTAACATAATGCATTAAGGTTGGCACAAGAATAGCCGCAAGAACTCCAATAATGGCAATAACCACTACAAGCTCTACCAGCGTAAAGCCCTTGTTATTCTTCCTTTTCATATTAAAATTCTTCCTTTCAAAAAAATAATTCTATAACTTCCATAATCTTATTTTATTTTTATAATTATAGCATATTAACAAAATAAAAGTCTACATATTTTTTTATTATTGTAATAAAATTTATATAAACTATGCTAAAATTAATGCAATATATATTCATATTCACATATTTATAAAAAGATTCGAGCAAAAATGACTGAAAATACAGTAATTATAACTGTACAATTTACTTTTTTACCTGTGTATAGTAAAATACTGCCAACTGAGTTCTGTCCCTTAAATTCAGCTTGTCGAGAATACAGCTTATGTAATTTCTTACAGTGCCTTCGCTCAGAAACAGCTTACCTGCAATTTCTTTGTTGCTAAGTCCTGCGGCAACAAATTCTATAATCTCCTGCTCTTTTTCATATATATCATAAGCCTCATAGTTAAAATCTGTTGTGCTTTGAATAAGTACGGGGAGCTTGCTTATTACGCTGTCGCCAAAAACACTCTGTCCGTTCATAACAGCCTCTAATGCAGGTGCAATTCCTTCAAAATCCTGTTTGAGAATATATCCCTTTGCTCCGATATTAAGAGCCTTGACGATATATTCATCATCTGAAAAAGTAGAGAGATAAAGAAGTTTTGCGTTTTTGTCGCTTTTCAGTATTTTCTCGCCTGCATCAAGTCCCGTCATGCCCTCCATGCGTATGTCCATTAGCATAACATCGGGCTTTTTTTCGTTGTATATTGAAATAGCCTCCTCACCGCTGTATCCCATAGCTATAACTTGAATTTCTCCTGTGCTTTCAAGAATAGTTTTCAGCGAAACCGCTACAAGCTTATCA